>DATGVC010000060.1:0-6885 GCA_035300745.1 Gemmatimonadales bacterium
CGGCCGTCAGCGGCGACCGCCTCCACCGAAGCCGCCGCCACCCGGTCCACCACCGAATCCACCGGGTCCGCCCGGACCCCCGGGTCCGCCGGGACCCCCGGGACCGCCGCCCGGAGGTCCCAAGCCACCGCCGGGTTCCGCAGGACCGCCGCCGGGTGGCCCGCCGGCCGGGCCGCGGCCACCGGGAGCATCGGGGCGGCTGCCGCCGTGATCCGGCGGTGAGCCGGGCGCTCGATCGGGCCCGTGTGGGCCCTGCATCGAGGATCCCGGGAAGTGGCTCACCGACTGGACCGATTCAACGCGCAGGCCCCGCGAGCCATCAGGAACCGCATTCACCACCACGCGCGCATCCTGGCCCGGCTCGAAGCGCGACGTGTCGCGCGCCACATAGCCCGAACCGAGCTGCAGATTGCTGCCGACGCGCCGCACATAGGCTTCGATCAACAGGCGCGTGGCACCGGACAAATCAGAGAGGTCGTCGGCTCTTGCGCGCGAGATCTGCATCTTGCCGCCCTGCGCGATGCGTCCCTCGGCCTGTACGCGTTGACCGACGAGCGCGGCATCGACGCCGTCGAGCCGCAGGCCGCCGATCCGCAGGCCGTCACGATCCCGTTCCAGCGGTCCTGTCACCCGCGCCGTCGCATTGCGACGCTGCTCGACCAGGCTTGCGACGATCACACCGTCGGTGCGCCGCAGTCCCGAGACCGCCACTTGCGTGCCGACGCGACGCCAGTTTTCACGGCCCGTCCACACGACCTTCTGGCCCAGGACGGTCATCTCGCCGCCCTGGACGCTTTCGATCGGCCCCACGACCTCGCTAACCGCGTCGATGCGGTTGGTGGTCAGCATGCCGTTGGCCTGGCGCTGCGCCACCACGCGCGCGACATGACCAACCCGCAGCGCCTTCACCGACGCAGCCTCGCCGTCGATCCGCACCGGCACGTCCGGCGCGTAGCTGATGCGTTCGCCGTTGACGAAGATGCTGCCGAAGCGCTGGATGACGCCGACAATGCCGGTGCCGCCGATGCCGTGATCATCGCCGCGCGAAATCCCGGTTCCGCCGATGCCTTGGTCGGTACCGCGCCTGACCTGCGCCCACAGGGAGGACGTCCCGGCGAGCCAAAATCCCGCCAGCAGCAAGCGACGCGAGATGACCGGTGGCTTTGTCATGACAGACCGCCTTCGCTGCCGTCATCGGGCGTGCCGTCGAGGTCTTCGTGGAAGACGTAGACGCCGAAATTCCACCGGCTGTTGCCGCCCTTGTCCTTGGCGAGCGCGCGGTTGGCTTCGCGGTTCGCGACCTTCAATGCCTCCATCGCAAGCTCGCGCGAGCGCGCCTCCAGCCGCTTCGCCAGTTTCGGCGACAGGCCGTCGTAGTGCACCGCGCGCTCGAGGAAGCGCGGCGCCGGCCCGGAAACGTTCTCCGCGGCCGCCGCGACGTGATCATGCAGGTTACGGCCGAGATAGTGCCATTTGCGATCGTCGTCGCCGCGCGGGACGAAGCCGGTATCGATCAGCACGATGTCGTCATCGTCATTGATGGCGACGAGCTTGCGGTCCAGCCATTCGTCGAGCACCGCGCGCGGGCGCACGTCCTTCGTGATCGACTCGACCAGTTGCTCGAACGACGGCGCCTCGCCCTCTGCCGTGCGCGGCAGCGGCAGCGGTTCGCCTTTCGCATCGGTGAATTCAGGCGCGGCGAGCCAGCGCGCAATGATCGCGCTGGTGCGTGACAGCGTGGCCGGCGCCTCATGGACCGGAGCGCCGGCGCCGCGCAGCCGTGCCACCTCCTTGCGATGAATCCCGGTGAGCAGGCTGACGCGGCTGTCGGTCTGCTCCTTGCCCTCCAGCGCGAAGTCGTGCTCGGCGACGTTGACAAAGAGCTCGCGCAACAGCTGCGCCAGTGCCGGAAACGTCATGCCGCTGCGGATGCAGAGCCGGACCAGCGGCCGCAACAGCCGCGCCAGCGGCGCGTGCAGCTTCGCCGCGGCATTCGGCTGGTGCGAGGCCGGCTTCGAGGTCCGGGATTTGGCGTTCATGGCAAATTGTAGCGGCACAGGACGTGGGACACAATCCCACTTTTTTGCAGATCATGGTTGACGTGTGAAATTTTCCCACGTACTGGAGAACCATCAACCACGGGGAAATCGACGCATGTCTGACCTTTCGGTCCGTGTTTCCGCTGCTTCCGCCAGAAATGTTTTAACCGAGCGCGACAGGCGCGCGGCCATCGCGCCGATGCTGCCGGCGCTGCTGCGCGGCGTGATCTTCCTTGCCGGATTAGCGGCGCCGTTCGTCGTCGCACTGTTCGCCGGCTGACGGCTCCCGACACTTACGCGACGGCGGATCAACCAACGGTGATGGGTATCACTCTATGGGCATCGAGTTGGCGATAGCGGATGCGTGCAGGACGGCGGACGTCTCCTATGACGACCTCGCCTTGACGATCGCAGCAGGCAGTTACCCCTGTCTGCCGGGCGCTACCCCTGGTTCTCCCCGCACTTTCGACGAAACCGATCTGCTCGCGCTCTACGTCTACGGTCGGCTGCTTGCGTTCGGCTTCGGCGCCTTGCACGCAGGCGAATATGCTTGTCGGGTGCATTATGCGCTGAGGGCGAACCTAGACGCGAAATCCGTCGCGATCATCCTGACGCCACACGGAGGCAAACGTGTGGTGGTCGAGCGCGAGCCACCTCCGTCCTCGCGTCCAGCGCGGGCTGAGAAGATCGAGTTCAACATCCCCACGATTCAGCAACTCCTGAACAAGCGGGTCGAACACCGCTGCGCAGAGCACACCCACAATCAATGAGCTGCCGCATGATCCCTGCAAAACAATCCGCCCGGCGCCTGTCGGTGCTTCATATCTTCAAGGTTTATTACCCCGACCTTTTCGGCGGCACGCTTTCAGTGATCCGCGACATCTGCGCGGGCCTGAAGGACATCTTCGCGGCCAGCGTACTGGTTTGCTCCAAGTTCGGCGGGCAGCGGCGGATCGTCGTCAACGACGTTGCGGTAGAGCGGGTGCGCTCGTTCGGCGACGTGCTGTCGCTTCCGGCTGCGCCGACCTATCCATTGCGATTGTGGCGCCGGATCGCCGAGCACGATCTGCTGGCGCTCCATGCGCCCTTCCCGCTCGCCGATCTCGTGTTCGCCCTTGGCCTCGGCCGCAGCCGGCCGCTGGTCGTGCACTGGCATGCGGACATCGTTTCGCACGCCACCCTGCGACGCTTCGTGGAGCCGTTGATGCGGCGGACGCTGCGGCGGGCCGAAGCCATCATTGTTTCTGACGCCGTGCTTATCGAGAATACCCCGCTGCTGCGGGAATTCGCCAACAAATGCCACGCCGTCCCGTTTGGCGTCGACGTGTCGAAATATGATCGGCCTGATCGCGTCAACGCGCGCGGACGGCTGGTGCTCGCCTGCGGCCGGCTCGTTCCCTACAAGGGTTTTGACGTTCTGGCCCGCGCCGCGGTCGGTCGAAATTTCGAGGTCTGGATCGTCGGCGAGGGCCGCGAGCACGAGCGCCTGCAACAGTTGATCAAGGAACTCGGCGTCGAGGATCGCGTGCGCCTGCTCGGCTCAGTGCCCGACAGCGAACGCGTCAGGCTGATGTGCATCGCCGACGTGTTCGCAATGCCGTCGGTGACCAATGCGGAGACCTTTGGGCTGGTGCAGCTCGAAGCGATGGCGGCGGGCCGCCCGATCGTCAACACTTCGCTTGACACCGCCGTTCCGCGTGTTGCGCGCCACGGCATGGAAGCCGTTACCGTGCCACCCGGCGATTCCGAACAGCTCGGCGAAGCAATCGACAGCTTGATTGCCGATCCGGAACGGCGCCGCCACATGGGCGAAGCCGCGCGCCACCGCGCGATGACCAAGTATTCGACCGCCGCCTTCGGCAAGGGGATCGAGATTATCTATCGCGAAGCCGCCGCCGCGACCGCCCCGACGGTGCGCGTCTCGCGAGCCGCCGCGATCGGATGGCTCCCGGCCATCCAGATCGCGGCGGCGCTCGCCTGGTCCGACATGCGCCACCGCTATGTGCGCTCTCTCCTCGGACCGTTCTGGATGTCGATCCAGATGGCGATCATGGTGGCGGTGCTGGGCTCCGTGATCGGCCACTTCTCCAATGCGAGCGCGGTCGCCCGTCTGCCGATGCTGGCGCTCAGCCTGACGGCGTGGACCTTCCTCAACAGCGTCGTTCTGGACGCCACCACCGCGCTGCAGAATTCGGCGAGCCTGATCAAGGACCGCGCGCTGCCGCCGGTCATTTTCCTGCTGCAGTGTGTGTTCCGGCAAGCGCTGTTCGCGCTCCACAACACCTGCGTGCCGCTGATCCTTTGGCTTTTCCTGGTACCGAAGGATTTTGGCGGCGCCGTCGCAGCGCTGCCGGGGCTTGCCCTTTTTGTCGTCTGCACGCTCGGCCTCAGCCTCGTCCTTGGCGCGATGGCGACGCGATTCCGCGACCTCAAGCCGATCATCGAATCGAGCCTGACACTGGCCTTCCTGTCGTCGCCGATCATCTGGTCGCCGGAAATGATCGATCAACGTTCGACCGTGATGCGTCTCAACCCGCTGACGCACCTGTTCGCGATCTGGCGCGAGCCGCTCTCGACCGGCCATGTTGCGATGCCGAGCGTCGCCTATGTGCTCGTCGGCCTTTCCGTGCTGGCGGTCGCGAGCGTCGTTACCATCGCGCGCCTGCGCAAAGCCGCTTTCTGGATCTGACACATGGCCCGCATCAGCCTCCGCGACGTCTGCCTCGATTATCCGCTGTACGGCGCCTACGACTTCTCGCTCAAGCGCCGCCTGCTCGGGCGGCTGGCCGGGCAATCCGGCCCGACGCGGACGATCCGTGCGATCGACAATATATCGATCGAAGCTTGCGCCGGCGCGCGCATCGGTCTCGCCGGCCCCAACGGCTCCGGCAAATCGACACTGCTGCGGCTGATCGCCGGGGTCTATCCAGCAACCAGCGGACACATCGAGATCACCGGCAACGTCATGCCGCTGCTCGGCCTGAACGCCGGCGCCAATCTGGACTTCGTCGCGGCCGACAATATCAGCCTGCTGCTGCGGATCAGCGGCCGAAAACCGACGCGGGCGATTGTCGACGAGATCTGGGCGTTCACGGAGCTCGATGAGCGCATGCAGCGGCTGCCGCTGCGCATGTTCTCCTCGGGCATGCTGATGCGCGTGCTGTTTGCGACCGCCACCGCCTTTCCGGCCGACATCCTCCTGCTCGACGAGTGGCTCAGCGTGGTCGACGAGAACTTCTCGGCAAAGGCCGAGCAACGACTGCTCAAGCTGGTCTCGCAAGCCGCGATCGTGATCATCGCGTCCCACGACCAGGAGCTGTTGCGGCGTACCTGCACCAGCATCGTCAATCTCGACCGTGGCCGCATCATCAATACGGTCTCACTCGAAACCCATTCCGCCCACCCTTTTGAATTGCGAGAGAAGCGAGCATGAAGAAGATACTGATCGTCAGCGAATCTCTCGGCGAGCCGAACCACAAGCGCGGCATCTTTCATTTCACGCGCGAATTGATCCGCTCGCTCGCCGCTGATGGCCACGAACTGACGCTGGTCGTCGAAACCACGCGCCGCTATCGCAAACTGCGCAGGCGGCAGCAGCTGTCGCGGCTATTGCCCGCGGATTCGCGCCTGATCGAGCTGCTCGCCCTCTACCGCTTCCTCGATGAAACCGACATGAACGAGTCCATGACGCACAGCGCCTTGCGCCGCACGATCGACTGGTTCAAGCATCGTATCAGCATGTGCACCTCGTGGGAGTTCGGCCTGTGCTTCCTCCGCGCGATCGGCATGTTACCGTCGCGCGTCAAGCTGATCGAGAACAAGTCCGGCGGCTTCGAATATATCCCGACCGACCTCCGCCATCTCGAGCTGTTCCGGCATTTTCTGCTCGAGCCCGGATTCTACAGCTATCAGGACACTTCCGCTCTGATCCGGCTGCCGCCGCCGCGGATCGATGCGCGCGACTACGACATCATCCTCATCGATACGCCGACGCGGGTTGCAATCAAGCGGAGAGCGAACGCCAAGGTCGTCTGCGTGGTTCACGATCTGTTGCCGCTTACTGACCTTAAGCTGAGCGACGTCGCGACACGGCTGTTCCTGTCCCGCCTCTTCACCAGCCTGCATCAGGCCGACGAACTGGCGTTCGTCTCAAACTACAGCAAGAACCGCTTCAGGGACCTGCTGCCGCAATTTGCCCACCTGCCGGCGCGCGTGGTTTATCCGCGCACGCGCTTCGATGCCCCCGACGTGGTGCGGATTCCAGCCGCCGCCGCTCACCTCGTTCAACCGGCCTTTGTCGTCATTGTCTCAGCGGAGCCGCGCAAGAACATCAACGCCGTGATCCGTGCCTTCAGGAAAATGCCGCAGGCCGACTTGGTCGTGATCGGCTACGCCGGCAGCGCAAGCCGGATACGCAACCTGCCGCCGAACGTCCGCTTCGCGGGTTATGTCGACGAGCAGGAGAAAGCGACACTGATCGCCGAAGCGCACGGTCTGATCATGCCGAGCTTCGCCGAAGGTTTTGGCGTGCCTATCATTGAGGCGCTGGCCGCCAATACGCCCGTGCTGTGCTCCGACATCCCGGTGTTTCGCGAAGTGGCCGGCGAGCTTGCTGACTACTTTGATCCGTTCTCGACCGAGTCGATCTGCGCCTCCGTCGCCCGGGTGTTGGCACGGCAGGAAGAATGGCGCAGCAAGATCCGGGAGCGACGCAAGGAGCTTGCCGAGCGCTTCGGCCATCACACGCAGGCCCGCGACTTTCTCGCCCACCAGCCTCCCTCGGAAGCCCTGGTGTCCGCGCAAAAGATGACCGTCGCCGCGCCCGCGTTCGACGGCCTCGCCGCCC
>DATGVC010000061.1:0-2427 GCA_035300745.1 Gemmatimonadales bacterium
TGCTGCCGTGCGCAGCGTGGCTGGAAGGCGAATACGGCCTGTCGGGGATGTACTGCGGCGTACCGTGCAAGCTGGGCAGGAATGGGCTCGAGAAGATCGTCGAGGTCCAGCTGACCGCGGACGAGAAGAGCGCGCTGAAGAAATCGGCCGATGCGGTGCAACAAACCATGGCGGCGGTGACCCTATGACGACATCCGTTCGCGACCTGCAAGAACGGGGCTTCGGCGCGACCCTGCGCCGCGATGCCTGGTGGCTCGC
This sequence comes from Gemmatimonadales bacterium, assembly GCA_035300745.1. GTDB lineage: Bacteria > Gemmatimonadota > Gemmatimonadetes > Gemmatimonadales > GWC2-71-9 > 20CM-2-65-7. The sequence goes on from DATGVC010000061.1 coordinate 259, forward strand.
TCCCGCGCTCACGGCGTTGGTCCTCGGCAGCTTCGGCATCTATGCGACGTGGGCCGCGTGGGTCGCTCGAAACTACGAGTGGGGGCCGTACCTCTCGCCGTTCTACTCGCCGCTCATCCAGACCTCCTGGTGGCCACTGTCACCCGCATTCCTGATTCTGATATTCCCGGGGGGATTCCGAGTCACCTGCTACTACTACCGCAAGGCGTACTACCGGGCGTTTTTCCTCGATCCCGTGGCCTGTGGCGTTGGCGAGCCGCGACACGGGTACAAGGGTGAGACCCGATTCCCCTTCATTCTCCAGAACGTGCACCGCTATTTCATGTACGCAGCGGTGATCTTCATCTTCATTCTCTCATACGACGTCTTCCTCGCCACCCGCTGGCCGGTGAATGGCGTGCTCTCGGGCGGCGCCATGGCCCCGGGGCCACGCGAGTTTGGGGTCGGCATCGGCACGCTCGTCATGCTGATCAACGTGATTCTGCTCGCGAGCTACACATTCGGCTGTCATTCGCTGCGGCACCTGATGGGTGGCCAGGTCGACTGCTTCTCCTGCGCCCGCGGCGGGCAGACGCGCTTCCGGCTGTGGCGCGGCGTGAGCGCGCTCAACCGCCAGCACATGCTGTGGGCCTGGTGCTCGCTCTTCTCGGTCGCACTGACGGACGTCTACATCCGCCTCTGTGCGATGGGCGTCATCCACGACGTGCGGCTCTTCTAGTGGCGGCATCCGACCTTCGCACGCACAGCTATGACGTCGTCGTCATCGGCGCGGGCGGCGCCGGTCTGCGGGCCGCGATCGAAGCGAGCGCGCACAAGGCCAAAGTCGCGCTGGTCTGCAAGTCGCTGCTCGGCAAGGCCCACACCGTGATGGCTGAAGGCGGCGCGGCCGCGGCACTCGGCAACGTCATGTCGGAAGACAACTGGCGCGTCCATTTCCGCGATACGATGCGCGGCGGCAAGATGCACAACAACTGGCGCATGGCGCAGATCCACGCCCAAGAGGCCCCCGACCGGATCAACGAGCTCGAGGCGTGGGGCGCGCTGTTCGATCGCACGCCCGACGGACGCATCAATCAGCGACCCTTCGGCGGCCATACCTACAGCCGCCTGGCGCACGTCGGCGACCGCACCGGTCTCGAGATGATCCGCGTCCTCCAGGACAAGGGCGTGCACTCCGGCATTGACGTGCACATGGAGTGCACGATCGTCCGCCTGTTTGTGGTCGGTGGGAAAATCGCTGGCGCACTGGGATACTTCCGCGAGACCGGCCGCTTCGTGCTGTTCAAGACCGGTGCGATCGTGCTCGCCACGGGCGGCATCGGCAAGGCGTGGCAGATCACGAGCAATTCGTGGGAATACACAGGCGACGGCCACGCCCTCGCCTACGACGCCGGCGCCGAGCTGATCGACATGGAGTTCGTGCAGTTCCATCCCACCGGGATGGTCTGGCCGCCGAGTGTGCGCGGCATTCTGGTGACCGAAGGCGTGCGCGGCGAAGGCGGCGTCTTGAAGAACTCGGCGGGCGAACGGTTCATGTTCCGCTACATGCCTGACATGTTCAAAGGCGATTTTGCCGATACTGAAGCGGAATCCGATGCGTGGGTGAAGGGTGACCGCAAGAAGAACCGCCGGCCGCCCGAGCTGCTGACGCGCGACGTCGTCGCCAAGGCCATCACCAAGGAAATCGCCGAGGGACGCGGCACGCCGCACGGCGGCGTGTTCCTCGATATCGCCTCGAAGCAAAGCCCCGACTACATCAAGAAGAAATTGCCGAGCATGTATCACCAGTTCAAAGAGCTGGCACACGTCGATATCACGAAAGACCCGATGGAGATCGGTCCGACGACCCACTATGTGATGGGCGGGGTCAAGGTGGAAGCCGAAACGCAGGAGTCGACCGTGCCCGGTCTCTACGCGGCAGGCGAAGTTGGCGGCGGGATGCACGGTGCCAATCGCCTCGGCGGCAACTCGCTCAGCGATCTGCTGGTCTTCGGACGCCGGGCCGGCCAGTACGCGGCGACAAAGCGCGGCTCGGCGCCGGCGATCCCGGACGCCGAGGTCGAGCGGGCGATGCGTGAGGCACTCGAGCCCTTCGAGCGCGACGGCGAGAATCCGTTTGCGGTCCAGTCGGCGCTCCAAGCGGTGATGCAGCGGGACGCGGGGATCATC
>DATGVC010000062.1:0-3516 GCA_035300745.1 Gemmatimonadales bacterium
GTGTTCGACTCGCCGATCAACCTCGGCTCGCACTGCGCGAAGGGGGCGGCCGTGCGCGACCACGGCATCACGCACGATTCGCGCCGCCTGAAATACCCGATGAAGCTGGTGAACGGCAAGTACCAGCGCATCTCGTGGGACGAGGCACTCGACGGGATCACGGCGAAGATGATGGCGATCCGCAAGGAATCGGGACCCGACGCCGCCTACTTCGTCGGCTCCTCGAAGCACGGCAACGAGCAGGCGTTCCTGTTGCGCAAGTTCGTCTCGCTCTGGGGCACGAACAATTGCGATCACCAGGCCCGCATCTGCCATTCCACCACGGTCGCCGGCGTGGCCAACACCTGGGGCTACGGCGCGATGACCAACTCCTTCAACGACGAACACAACTCGAAGGCGCTGCTCTTCCTCGGCTCCAACGCGGCCGAGGCGCACCCGGTGTCGATGCTGCACACGCTGCACGCCAAGGAGCACGGCGCCAAGATCATCGTCGTCGATCCGCGGTTCACGCGCACCGCGGCGAAGGCGGACTACTTCTACCGCATCCGCTCCGGGACCGACATTCCCTTCATCTACGGCATGCTGCACCACATTTTCGCCAACGGCTGGGAGGACAGGGAATACATCGCCCAGCGCGTGTACGGCATGGACAAGGCCAGGGACGAAGCGAAGAAGTGGACGCCGCAGGCGGTGCAGGAGGTTACCGGCATGGCGGAGGAAGAGGTGCGCACCTGCGCCGAGATCATGGCAAAGAACCGGCCCAGCACCATCATCTGGGCGATGGGGCAGACCCAGCACACGAACGGCAACGCCGTGGTGCGTGCGAGCTGCATCCTCCAGCTCGCGCTCGGCAACGTCGGCGTGTCCGGCGGCGGCACCAACATCTACCGCGGCCACGACAACGTCCAGGGCGCGACCGACGTCGGCCCCAATGCCGACTCGCTGCCCGCCTACTACGGCCTCACGCCCGCCGCCTGGCAGCACTGGGCCCGCGTCTGGAACATCGACTACGACTGGCTGAAGGGCCGCTACGCGAGCCCGGCTCTGATGGAGAAGTCCGGCATCCCGGTGTCGCGCTGGTTCGACGCAGTGATCGAGGACAACAGCCACATCGACCAGCCGTCGAACGTGCGCGCCACCTTTTACTGGGGCCATGCGCCGAACTCCCAGACCCGCGGCCTGGAGATGAAGCCGGCGATGGACAAGCTGGACCTCCTCGTCGTCATCGACCCCTTTCCGTCCGCCACCGCCGCCATGGCGGCGATGCCGAAAGATCCGGACGCCAAGTACACACCCAACCCGGACCGCGAGGTGTACCTGCTGCCCGCGGCGACGCAGTTCGAGACCGAAGGCTCGTGCACGGCGTCGAACCGCTCGCTGCAGTGGCGCGAGCGCGTGATCGAGCCGCTCTTCGACTCGCGCTCCGATCAGGCCATCATGTACGCGTTCGCGCAGAAATGGGGCTTCGCCGACCAGCTCCTCGGCAGGAAGGACGGCCGGCAGAACATCCGCCTCGTCAAAGTGAAGAACTACGAGGAGCCGGATCTCGAGGACGTGCTGAGGAACGAGATCAACCGCGGCGCGTGGACGATCGGCTATACCGGCCAGACCCCCGAGCGCCTGCAGGCGCACATGCGCAACATGCACCTCTTCGACGTCAAGACCCTGCGCGCGCCCGGCGGCAGGGACGCGAAGACGGGGTACGACCTCACCGGGGATTACTTCGGCCTGCCCTGGCCGTGCTACGGCACGCCCGAGCTGAAGCACCCGGGCACGCCCAACCTCTACGACACGTCGAAGCACGTCATGGACGGCGGCGGCAACTTCCGCGCGAATTTCGGCGTGGAGCGGGACGGGGTCTCCCTCCTGGCCGCGGACGGCTCGCACTCCAAGGGCTCGGACATCACCACCGGTTATCCGCAGTTCGACTCGGTGCTGCTGAAGAAGCTCGGCTGGTGGAACGAGCTCACCGCGAGCGAGAAGAGCGCGGCGGAAGGCAAGACCTGGGCGACTGATCTCTCGGGCGGAATCATCCGCGTGGTGATGAAGAACCACGGCTGCTCGCCCTTCGGCAATGCCAGGGCACGCGCCGTGGTCTGGAACTTTCCCGATCCGATCCCGGTGCATCGCGAGGCGCTCTACAGCCCGCGCCCCGATCTGGTCGCGAAATACCCGACGCACGACGACGTCAAGGTCTTCTGGCGGCTGCCGACGCTCTTCAAGTCGATCCAGCAGAAGAACGTCGCGGACAAGATCGCCGAGAAATTCCCGCTGATCCTCACGAGCGGCCGCATCGTCGAGTACGAAGGCGGCGGCGACGAATCGCGCTCCAATCCCTGGCTCGCCGAGCTCGAGCAGGAGGCCTACGTCGAGATCAACCCGAAGGCGGCGGCCGACCGCGGCATCCGCAACGGCGAGTACGTCTGGATGAGAACGCCGACCGGCGCGCGCCTGAAATTCAAGGCGCAGATCACGCCGAAGGTCGGGGCGGACACCGTGTTCGTGCCGTACAGCTTCGGCGGGTGGTGGCAGGGTGTGGATCTGCTGCCCCACTACCCCGAGGGCTCGGCACCGTTCGTGCGGGGCGACGCGATCAACACCGGCACCACCTACGGCTACGACCGCGTGACCATGATGCAGGAAACCAAGACCACGCTCTGCCAGATCGAGCGCGCATAGGAAAGAAGGCGAGGAACCCGACATGGCGCGAATGAAATTTCTCTGCGATGCCGAGCGCTGCATCGAGTGCAACGGCTGCGTCACCGCGTGCAAGAGCGCGAACGAAGTGCCCTGGGGCGTGAACCGCCGCCGCGTCGTCACGCTGAACGACGGCGAGCCGGGCGAACGCTCGATCTCGGTCGCGTGCATGCACTGCTCGGATGCGCCGTGCATGGCGGTGTGCCCGGTCGACTGCTTCTACAAGACAGAGGAAGGCATCGTCCTGCACGACAAGGACCTGTGCATCGGCTGCGGCTATTGCTTCTACGCCTGCCCGTTCGGCGCGCCGCAGTATCCGCAGGCCGGCACCTTTGGCATGCGCGGCAAGATGGACAAGTGCACCTTCTGCGCGGGCGGACCGGAGAAGGACAACTCGAAAGAGGAGTTCGCGAAGTACGGCTCGAACCGCCTCGCGCAGGGCAAGCTCCCGGCGTGCGCCGAGATGTGCTCGACCAAGGCGCTGCTCGGCGGCGACGGCGACGTGATCGCCGACATCTACCGGCAGCGCGTCATGGCGCGCGGCAAGGGCTCAGAGGTGTGGGGCTGGGGCAGCGCGTATGGCAGGCCCGAGCAGCGCAGGTAGCCGCTAGGTCGAAGCTGCCTCGCCCGCATGCGCAAGCCATGCACCGAACCGCGCCAGCGCTTCCGAAGATACGTCGTCGAAGAAGCTCGCGGCATCGGCCGGCGGCAGCTCGAGCCACGCATGCGTTTCGCCGGCGACCCCGGCGATGGTCATGCCCTGCTTGCGGGCGAGCCGCATCACGGCCTCGTTTTCACTGAGGCAGTAGACGAAAAGCG
>DATGVC010000063.1:0-2041 GCA_035300745.1 Gemmatimonadales bacterium
GGTCGGCGTGCTGGGTGCCTCCGGCTATGTCGGTCAGGAGCTGCTGCGCCTGTTGGACGGACACCCGGACGCCACCGTCGCCTTTGCCACCGCCGAATCGGCGGCCGGCGAGTGGGTCGACGGGCACGAGCTCATCAAGGCCGACGACGCGCCCTGGCAGCAGGCCGAAATCATCTTGTCGGCCCTCCCGCACGGCGTGTCTGCCCGCTACGTCCACGAGGCGCGCGCCGGCGGCAAGCGGACCGTGGATCTCTCGGCCGACTTCCGGCTGTCGCCCGACGCCGTCTACGGGCTCACGGAATTCACCCGGCCGCGTCTTGCCGATGCCGAGCTCGTGGCCAACCCCGGATGCTATCCGACGGCCGCGCTGCTGGCGTTGATCCCGCTCGCACAGCTCGGACTGATCGATCCCTCGCGCGAGGTCATCATCGACGCGGCCTCCGGCGTCACCGGTGCCGGGCGCAATCCCAAACGCGAGCTGCTCTTTGGGGAGGTCGCGGAGGATTATCGGGCCTATGCGATCGGCAACACGCACCGCCATCTCGCCGAGCTGAAGCAGTCGTTGTCGCGCGAGGGCGGTTTCACAGGCGACCTGGTGTTCACACCGCATCTCTTGCCGGTGAAGCGCGGCATTCTCGAAACGATTCATGTGCCGCTGACGCGTGTACTCGACCAGTCGACGGCGGAGGGGCTGTACAGCGCCACCTACGACGCCGAGCCGTGCGTGCAGGTCATGCATGGCGTCCTGCCGTCCCTCAAGGACGTCGTCTACCGCAATCGGGTGGCGATCGGGGTGGCGGAGGTCGCCGGCGTCCGCCGGCCGCGGCTGACGGTCATCGCCGTGATCGACAATCTCGTGAAGGGTGCGGCGGGGCAGGCGATCCAGAACATGAATGTGATGCTCGGACTTCCCGAGACGGCGGGACTCGCGTGCTGAAGGTGCGCGTCGTCAAGATCGGCGGCAACGTGTTGGACCGCCCAGAGTGGGTCGCCCAATGCGCTCGCGGCTTGAGCCGCATCGGTCCGGCGGTGATCGTCCACGGCGGCGGTCAGGCGGTGAACGCCTGGTCGCGCCGGCTCGGTCTTCCCGTCGAGCAACGTGACGGCTTGCGCGTGACGACGCCTGAGATCGCCCAGCTGGTCGAAATGGTCCTGGGGGGGCCGATGAATCGACTTCTCGTGACCGCGCTCCGCGCCGCCGGGCTCGATGCGATCGGACTGTCGGGCGTGGACGGCGGTCTGCTGAGTGCGCAGCAGCTCCAGAACGGAACGGCCCTGGGTGAGGTCGGGGAGATCGTGAACGTGCGCGCGTCGCTGCTGCAGAGTCTGTTGCTCGCCGGGCTGACACCTGTGGTGGCCCCGGTCGCTCCATCCCTTTCCGCGCCGGTGCGGCCTCTCAACGTCAACGCCGACCAGGCCGCCGCCGCCATTGCCGCAGCCTTGGGGGGGGACGCGCAGGAGCTGCTCTTCGTATCCGACGTGCCCGGTGTGACGATCGAAGGCGTCACCCAACCCACCCTTGCGTCCGCCGAAATCGAGTCAATGATTGAGGCAGGCGTTGCGACGGGCGGCATGGCCGCCAAGTTGCGCGCCGCCGCGCAAGCGTTGGGGGCGGGTGTTCGGGCCGTTCGGATTGGCGATCTCGACATGTTCGAGCATGCCACCGCCGGCACCCGCCTTCTCGCGGCTCCTCCCGCCACCGCAGTGCAACCCGCGTGACACTCCCGCTGACCACGTCCGACGCCACGGCCCTGCTGGGCGTCTATGCGCGTGTTGGTCCGCTCTTCGTCGCCGGCGAAGGATCCGAGCTCATCGCCGAGGACGGCGGTCGCTACCTGGACTTCGTCGCCGGTATCGCGGTCAACGCCCTGGGTTACAACAGCCCCGTCATCCGCGAAGCCGTGCTGCGCGCGCTGGACGCGGGACTGATTCACGTCTCCAACCTGTATCGCACCGAACCGGGCGAACGGCTCGCGGCCGAGCTCACGAAGTCGTTCGGCGGTCACGCCTTCTTTTGTAATTCCGGCGCGGAGGCGAACGA
>DATGVC010000064.1:0-16396 GCA_035300745.1 Gemmatimonadales bacterium
ACGTCCTCACGCTCGGCTTTGCCCGCCGTTTTGCGACCTACAAACGCGCCGATCTCCTGTTCCGCGACCCGGAACGCCTGCGGCGCCTGCTGACCGACCCCCGCCATCCAGTGCAGATCATCTTCTCCGGCAAGGCGCATCCCGCGGACGAGCCGGGCAAGCGCGTGCTGCAGCGTGTGTACATGGCCGCCCAGGATCCCAGCTTCGAGGGACGCATCGCCTTCCTGGAGGATTACGAGCTGTATCTGGCGCAACGCATGGTCGCCGGGGTCGACCTCTGGATCAACCTGCCCCGCGTCCCCCTCGAGGCCTGCGGCACGAGCGGCATGAAGGCCGCGTTGAACGGCGTGCCGCAGCTCAGCACCCTGGACGGCTGGTGGGCGGAGGGCTACACCGACGAGAACGGCTGGGCGATTCCGCTTCCTTCGGGGGAGGGCGAGCCCGAGCAACAGGACATGGAGCACCTCTTCCAGATCCTCGAAGATCAGGTGGTGCCTATGTATTACGATCGCGTCCCTGGCCAGCACTCCGCCGAGTGGGTACATATGATGAAGGGCGCGGTGGCTGTTGCGGTCGAACGCTTCACCACACGCCAGATGCTCCAGACGTACGTCACGCGGTACTACGTTCCCGCTGCTGCCGGAGAAACAATCCCCGGCGATCCACCATCGTAGCGACGGGGGTTGTTCGTTGAAGACCCGGGTTCTCCATCTCACCGCCGAGCTGTGGCCGTACGCCCGTACGGGCGGACTGGGCCAGGCGGTCGCCGACCTCGCCGATTATCAGGCGGCGACCGGGACGGAGAGCCACGTCGTGCTGCCGCTCTATCGCGAAGCCCGCGCCCACGCCGGAAGAATCGAACCGTTGACCGACCCGTTCACCGTGGAAAGCGGCGGGCGGCGCGAAGAGGTGCGCTGCTGGCACCAGGTGGGTGACGATTATCCGAAGACGATGTTTCTGGAGCACAATCCGTCGTTCGATCGGCCCGGCCTCTACGGCGATTCGACCGGCGACTATGCGGACAACCCCCAGCGCTTCGCGTTGTTCGCCTCCGCGGCGATCGAGATCGCGCGGCGCATCGGCGAAGGCAATCTGATCCTGCACGCGCACGACTGGCACACCGCACTGGCCCCGGTCTTTCTACGTCGTGTCTATCGCGATGAGCCGGAGCTGCAACGGCTGCCCTGCGTGTTGACCGTGCACAATGGCGGATTCCAGGGCGTCTACCCGTCTGCGGTGCTCAAGCAGATCGGTCTCCCGGACGAGCTGTGGTCGCCTGAATTCATGGAGTGGTACGGCCGGCTCAATTACCTGAAGGGCGGGCTGCATTACGCGGACATGGTGACGACGGTCAGCCCGACGCATGCGTTCGAGCTGTTGACCGACGTCGGGGGCTTCGGCTTGCAGCACAGCTTCCGGCAGCTCGGCGATCGGCTGGTCGGCATCCGCAACGGGATCGACATCGACAAATGGAACCCGGCGACCGACCCCGACATTCCCGCGCGCTTCACCGCCGCCGACATGTCGGGGAAAGCGCGCTGCAAGGCGACGCTGCAGGAAGCGTGGGGCCTGCCCAGGCGCGGCGACATTCCGCTGTTCGCCATGAGCGCACGCCTGGTCGCGCAGAAGGGCCTCGACCAGATCGTCGCGTCGCAGTCCCTGCGGCTGCTGGACGCGCAATTCATTTTCCTCGGCGCCGGCGAGGCGCAGTTCGAGAATGCGTTGCGCGAGCTCTCGGCCCGCTTCCCCACGCGGGTGGCCCTGAATACGGCGTTCACCGACACGCTTGAGCATCATCTGCTGGCCGGGGCCGATTTCCTCATGATGCCGTCGCTGTACGAGCCATGCGGGCTGACGCAAATGCGGGCGCAGCTGTACGGCGCACTTCCGGTGGCGCGCCGGGTCGGAGGGCTTGCCGACACGATCGACGACGGCGTCACCGGCATTTTGTACGACGCCTACAGTCCCGAGGCGTTCGACCACGCCGTGCAACGCGCCGTGACGCTGTATCAGGATCGCCCCTGGTTCACGGAGCTGGCACGCGGCGCGATGAAGAAGGACTTCTCCTGGCGCCAATCGGCGGAAGCGTACGCGGCGGTGTACCGCCGCGCCGCCGCTGCTCGCGCCATTCCCGACACGTCCGCGACCGACAAGGGCGGGCGCGCGCCCCGGAAGCGGTCCGCGGCCAGCAAGGGACGAGGCGTCAACGCCCGTCGCTAGCCCCTCCATGGATTTTGTCCTCACACTCCACGGTCATCTGCCGTACGTCCTGCATCATGGCCGCTGGCCGCACGGCAGCGTGTGGCTGTGCGAGGCCGCGTTCGACAGCTACCTGCCGCTGATCGAAGCGCTGCAAGCGCTCGAAAAAGAGCGCGTTCCGTCACCGGTGACGCTGGGCATCACGCCGGTGCTCGCCAATCAACTCGCGCATCCCTCGTTCGTGAGTGAATTCGAAGCGTACATGGAGCGGCGGCTGGAAGGCGCGGCGGGCGCGCCCGCGCATCTGTCCGCGGCGGGAGACTCTGCGCTGGTGCCCATCGCCAAGTTCTGGCACGAACGGCTGACGCGCTTATTGGCGCTGTTCCGCTCCTTGGATGGCGATCTCGTCGGCGCGCTGCGCAAGTTCGAGGATCGCGGGCGAATCGAATTGATCTCGTCGGCGGCAACACACGGCTTCCTGCCCCTGCTGTCGCGCGACGAAAGCATTCGACTGCAGCTCGCCGTTGGCGTCTCCGAGCACAAGCGGCTGTTCGGCCGCACGCCGACCGGGTGCTGGCTGCCGGAGTGTGCTTACCGACCGGGTGGTCCCTGGGGCCCGCTGGGAGCGGGGCCCGCGCTGCGGCAAGCGTATCGCGCGGGGATCGACGAGCATCTCGCCGCCGCGGGCTACCGCTACTGCTTCGTCGATACGCATCTGGTCCGCGCCGGCGCGGCGTTGGGATATCCGGACGTGGAGGACATTCCGGTCTCCGGTGAGCGCACGCCGTACGTCGCGTATCGTGTCGCGCCGTCGAAGCGTCGAGCGCACGATCTGTTCGCGCTGGTGCGCGACCCCAAAGCATCCGCTCAGGTCTGGTCGCGGGCCCAGGGATATCCAGGCGATGAATGGTATCTCGAGTTCCACAAGATTCGCTGGCCCGATGGCCTGCGGCTGTGGCGGGTCACGGGCAGCGTCGATCTGGGCGGGAAGCAACGCTACGATCCTGGCGCCGCGAGCAACTCCGCGCGGAACCACGCCGAACACTTCGCCAGTGTCCTGCAGGAGACGGCGACACGCATACAGCAGCAGCGCGCCGCGCGCGGTGCACCACCACCCGTCGTGACCGCACCGTTCGACGCCGAGCTCTTCGGCCACTGGTGGTTCGAGGGCGTCGAGTTTCTCGCGCAACTGTACCGCCGGCTCGCCCGCAATGGCGTACGGCCCGTCACGGCGCGGCAACACGTGACGAGCAGCGCCAAGGCGAGTCCCACGATCCAGCTCACGGAAGGCTCGTGGGGCAAGAACGGCGACTTCTCGATGTGGCTGAACGACCAGACGAGCTGGACGTGGCAACGGCTGTGGGCGCTCGAGCAAGCATACTGGGCGGCAGCACCCACCGCGCTGGCCGGCGGTCCCAAACCGCGCGCCGTACTAGCCCAGGCCACGCGCTCGATGTTGCTGGCGCAAGCGTCGGACTGGCAGTTCATCATCTCCACGGGTGAAGCCGCCGATTATGCCAACCAGCGATTCGACGAGCATTGCGGGCAGGCAGAAGACCTGGTGCGCGCGCTTGCCAATGGCAAAATCGATGATGCGACGATGCAGCGTGTCGAAGCGCTGGGGGCGCAGGACAGTCTGTTCCCGAACATCCTGCGCAGTATCGCCGAGGTTCTCAAGTGAACGGACTCGTCGTCATTCACGGCCATTTCTACCAGCCACCACGCGAGAATCCGTGGACCGGCCAGGTTGACGCAGAGCCATCGGCGGCGCCGGAGCATGATTGGAACGTGAGGATCACGAACGAAGCGTACCGCCCCCTAGTTTCGGTCTACGAGTACTTGAGTTTCGACTTCGGGCCGACGCTGCTCGACTGGATGGAGCGCGAAGCCCCAGAGATCCACGACGCGGTCATTCGCGCCGATCGCGCCAGCGTGCAGCGCATCGGCCACGGCAACGCACTGGCGATGCCGTTTCACCACATCATCCTCCCGCTCGCCGGCCGCCGCGACAAAGAGACCGAGGTCCGCTGGGGCATCGCCGATTTCAGAAAGCGCTTCGGCCGCGATCCGGTCGGTTTCTGGCTCCCGGAAACCGCGGTGGACCGCGAAACGCTCGATGTGGTCGCGGCGGAGGGCATCGCGTTCACCGTCCTCGCGCCCCATCAGGTGTCGAAGGTGCCGGAGCGCGGTTTGCCCGCGAAAGTCGAGTTGAACGACGGCCGCTCGATCGCCGTGTTTGTATACCATGGCGAGCTCTCGCACGACGTGGCGTTCGGCGGGCCCGATCCCACTCGCTGGACCGATGCGCTGAACGGCACGCCGCCGGGCGCGATCGCGAGCATCGCGGTGGACGGTGAAACCTTCGGTCATCACCACAAGGGCGGCGACAGGGCGCTCGCAACCGTCCTCTACCGACTGCAGCGGTCCGACAAGGTCAACGTGACCAACTTTGCGGCGGCGCTAGCAGAGCACTCGCCCACCGAGACGGTGAACCTGGTGGAACCAACCTCGTGGAGCTGTCCCCACGGCGTGGAGCGCTGGCGCTCGAATTGCGGCTGCAGGATCAAGCAAGATGTACCGCCGCATCAGGAGTGGCGCGCGCCGCTCCGCGCGGCAATCGATTGGCTGGCCGCCGAAGTTCACGGGATCTACGAGCGCGAAGGGCGCGATCTCCCTGGCGGGCCCTGGGCGTTTCGCGATGCGGCCGGCGCCATCGGCCCCCCCCCGGTGTATGGCGATCACGACGCAGCGCGGCTGGTCGAGATGGAGCGCGATGTGCTGCGCTCCATGTCGTCGTGCGGCTGGTTCTTCGACGACATCGCCGGGATCGAGGCGCGGCAGGTGCTGCGCTACGCCGCGCACGCGATCACGCTCGCGGGAGCCGAGAGCGGCCGGCTCGAGGCTGGGTTCATCGAGAAGCTGGGCGATGCCAGGAACGTCGACGTATTCCGTCAGACGCTGCAGCCGACTCCATCTTGACGCCCCCTCTGCGGTTTGTATTTGGCCTGCACCTGCATCAGCCGGTGGGGAATTTCGACCATGTCATGGCCGATCATGTGCGCGACGTCTATCGGCCGATCATCGAGCGAGCCACCGCCGCCGGATTCTTCCCGCTCACGTTGCACGTCTCGGGTCCGCTGCTCGAGTGGTTGGAACAGCACGATACGCCGTGGCTCGACATGATTGGCCGGCTTGCCGCTGATGGCCGGCTCGAGCTGCTGCTCGCGGGATTCGACGAGCCGATCCTCGCGTCGCTTCCCCGCCCCGATCGGCTCGAGCAGATCGGCCGTATGCGCGAGTACCTGCAGCGGCGCTTTGCTGTGCAGGCGACCGGCTTGTGGCTCACGGAGCGAGTGTGGCAGCCGGAGCTGACCGCGGATCTCGCGGACGCAGGGGTCGAATATGCCCTCGTGGATGATCGCCATTTCCTCGTCAGTGGATTCCGGCACGACGAGCTGCACAAGCCCCATCACACGGAGTCGGACGGGCACCGTGTGGGCCTACTCGCAATCGACGAGCGGCTCCGCTACCTGATTCCGTTCCGTCCGCCGGAAGAGACGGCGTCCTACTTGCGCCAGCTCCGCTCCGACGGTCACGGCCTGGCCGTCCTCGCCGACGACGGGGAAAAGTTCGGCGGCTGGCCGGGCACGAAGGACTGGGTCTACGGGTCGGGCTGGCTGGACACATTCCTGCAGACCATGGACCGGTTGACGTCCGCCGGCGAAATCAAGCTCACCACGGGCCAGGAGGCATTCCGGCAGGTCGCCTCGGGCGGGCTCGCCTACTTGGGCACGGCATCCTACCGCGAAATGGAGAAGTGGTCGCTCCCGCCGGAGGCCCAGCGGGACCTGACGCAGCTGGAAGAGGAACTCGGCCCCAAGCATCTGGCGGCGTCGTCATCGTTCGTGCGGGGAGGACACTGGCACCATTTCCTGGTCAAGTACACTGAGTCGAACCGCATGCACAAGACGATGGTCGCGCTCTCTACGCTGTCTCGCACCCGTGGCGATCCGCCGGAGGCACGCCGCGCGATTGGCCGTGCGCAGTGCAACGACGCCTACTGGCACGGCGTGTTTGGCGGGCTCTATCTCCCGCACCTGCGGAACGCGATCTGGCGCCAGCTCGCGATTGCCGAGCGCGTGTTGCGGCGCGGAGAGTCCCTCGCGTACGAGGAGCTCGACCTCGATTACGACGGCTACCCGGAGCTGTGGATCCACTCCGCCCAGTTCTCGGCGGTGATCAGTCCCCATCGCGGCGGCGCGATCGAGACGCTCACCCGCTTCGCCGATCTCACGAATCTCGCTGACGTTCTCACGCGGCGGCGGGAATCGTATCACGAGATTCCGAAGCAAGGCCCGCCTGGCCACGCCGAGAGTAAGGATGGGGGCACGGTGAGCATCCACGACATCGAGCGCGCGTCGCGACTCAAGGCGTTGCCGCCGGTGGACGCCGAGCCGCGCGCGATCCTCGTCGAGCGCCTGCTCGGCGCGGACGTGTCGGCCGAGGATTACGCGAGCGCCCGATACCAGTCGATCCGGTCGTGGGCCGCGGTGCCGATGAGCGCTCGCGTGACCGTGGCCGGCGACTCTGTAACGGTCGTGCTGCAGGGCGACGATCTCGAAAAGCGATTGAAGTTCGATGCGACGGGTTGTCTCGCGGTCGCCTACTCTTGGAATGTCTCGACAGCACCCGCGAACGCGGTGTTCGCGCCCGAGCTGTCGCTGGCTCGCGAGATTTCGCTGCGCCTGCAGCCTGAAATCAACGTGTGGCGGTCCACGATCACGACGGTCGCACGCAGTGAGCGGGGATTCGAAGAGACGGTCCAGGGGTTCTCGCTCACGCCGCGCTGGCCCGCACGCCATGGCGAAGCGAAGCTGGAGCTCGGGCCGTGACCTCATTTGAATCGCTCGCGGAACAGTTGGTCGAGGTCGGCCGCCACTGCTACGAGCGCGGGTGGGCACTCGGCACCAGTGGCAACTTCAGCGCGGTCGTGCTCAAAGCACCACTCACGCTGGCGATCACAACGAGTGGCGTGGACAAGGGACTGCTGGAGTCGAGCGACGTTGTGGAGATCGACGAGCACAGACGTGTGATGCGTGGCTCGGGCACCCCGTCGGCCGAGGCAACGGTACATCTGGCAATCGTGCGAACGCGGGGAGCGGGTGCGGTGTTGCATACGCACTCCATTTGGAGCACGATTCTGTCCGAGGCGCCGACGGATGACGGAAGCGGGGACGGTCTCGTCATTGAAGGCTATGAAATGCTGAAGGGGCTGGACGGCGTCCGCACGCATGAGCACCGCGAGCGGTTGCCAATCCTCGAGAACACTCAGGATTGGGCGCGTGCCGCGCCACAGGTCGAAGCGATCTTGCGCGAGAATCCCGAGGCACATGGCTTCCTGATTCGGCGCCATGGGCTGTACACCTGGGGCCAGGATCTCGCGGAGGCCAAGCGTCAGGTCGAGATCCTTGAATTCTTGTTCGAAGTGCTGGGACGAAAGCGAGGCACCTCATGGCAACCGTGAGAATTCCGGCCGAGCAGCGGACGCTGACCGATGAAGGTGAAGTGACGCAGTACCTCGCCCAGTTGGGCATCGACTATGAGCGCTGGCCGCTCGCTCAGCGCGCCGCCGCGAATGCCCCGCCCGAGGCGGTCCTGGCGGCGTACGCGCCGGAGATTGAACAGCTAAAAGCGCGGGGCGGCTACGTCACGGCCGACGTCATCGACGTGACGCCAGCGACCCCCAACCTCGAGACGATGCTCGCGAAGTTCAGCACCGAGCACTGGCATGACGAGGATGAGGTGCGGTTCATCGTCCGCGGCCGCGGGCTGTTTCACATCCATCCTCGCGCAGAGGGAGGGCCGGTCATCGCGATCGAGGTCGAAGCGGGCGATCTCATCCGCGTGCCGCGCGGCACCTGGCACTGGTTCGATCTGTGTGCGGATCGCGACATTCGCGCGATCCGCCTGTTTCAGGACAAGTCCGGGTGGACACCGCACTACACGAACAGCGGCACCGATCAAGGCTATCAGCCGCTCTGCCTGGGGCCGAGTTACATCCCATTGCGCTGACCGGCATCCGCGCGATCCTGCTGGACATCGAAGGCACGACCACGCCGATCGAGTTCGTCCATCAGGTGCTGTTCCCCTACGCGCGCCTGCGGCTCCACGACTATCTGGCGCAGCACGCCGACGATCCCGGCGTCCGCTCCGACCTCGCGCTGCTCCGTGCGGAACACGACGCGGAATCACCGCGCACCCCCGATCTTCCTCCGTGGAATCCCGAAGCCTACATCTTTTGGCTGATGGATCGCGACCGCAAATCGACCGGGCTGAAGGCGCTCCAGGGCCGCATTTGGGAAGCCGGATATCGCGCGGGGGAGCTGCAGGGAAAAGGTGAGGTCTTCCCCGACGTGCGCCCGGCCCTGACGCGCTGGCACGACGCGGGAAAGACCATCGCGATCTACTCCTCGGGCAGCGTCCAGGCGCAGCGCAATCTCTTCGCCAATACCACGGCCGGCGACCTCACGCCCTTTCTGTCCGGCTACTTCGACACGACGACCGGCCCGAAGCGCGAAGCAGCCAGTTACCGGCAGATCGCCGCGGCGCTCCGTCACCCCGTGAGCGCCGTGTTGTTCATCTCCGACGTGACTGTCGAGCTCGACGCGGCGCGCGCGGCGGGAATGCGCACCGTGCTCTGCACTCGCGGGCCCGCTCTGCCGGACGATTCCCCGACCGACCATCCTCGCATTCGCTCCTTTGCCGAGCTAGCGTAGGGCCATGAATCTCGCGGCGCTCATCGGACTGCTCGCTGTCGCGTGGGTCGTCTACACGTTCAATCGCCTGACGCGCCTGCGGCAACTGGGCGATAACGCGTGGTCCGATATCGACGTGCAGTTGAAACGCCGGCACGATCTCATTCCCAACGTGGTGGCCGTCGTACAGGGCCACGCCGGCTACGAACGCGGCACGCTCGAAGCCCTGGTCGCGGCGCGAGGTCGCGCGCTGCAGGCGCAGGGCGACGGCCCCGCGACGCGCGCCCGCCAGGAAGACCCGCTCGCGGGCGCGCTGCAGCGCGTGATTGCCGTCGCCGAGGCGTACCCTGAGCTCAAAGCGGCCGCCAGCTTCGCAGGGCTGCAGACCACGTTGACCGATGTCGAAGACCATCTGCAGAACGCCCGGCGCTACTACAACGCCGTCGTCCGCGACTTCAACACCGCGATCGCGCAATTCCCCGCCGGGATCATCGCGGGAACGATGCGGTTGCATCCGCGAGAGTTCTTTGGCCTGGACGATCCCTCGGAGCGCGCCGTGCCGCGCGTCCCGCTGGTGCTGCTCATCATCGGCTTGTCCGCTGCGGGGGGGGCACGGGGGGCACTGCACGCGCAGCAGAAGTCCTACTCGATCGAGCGCTTCGACGCGCGCATCCGGGTGAATCGCGACGCCAGCATCGACGTCACCGAGACGATCACGGCACGATTCGTCGGCTCATGGAATGGGCTGTACCGCACGATTCCGGTCGAGTACCGCACCGCGCAGGGGTTGAACTGGACGCTGGGCGTTTCGCTCCAGAGCGCACAAGACGATGCCGGCCGGAGTCTGCGCACCGAGACGAGCCGGCAAGGCCACTACATCAAGTACAAGATCTGGATCCCGGGCGCGGTGAACGCGACGCGCACGCTGGTGCTCCGCTACCACGCCACGAATGGGCTCCGGTTCTTCGACGAGCACGACGAGCTGTACTGGAACGTCACCGGCGACGAATGGGAGGTGCCGATCCAGGCGGCGACGGCCGAGGCCGAGCTTCCGCCCGGCACGACCGGTATGCGGGCGATCGCCTTCAACGGCGTCTATGGCGCCACCGCGCAGGATGCCCGCATCCAGATAAACGGCGACATCGTCCGCATCGCGATGCCACACGCTCTCGGCTACCACGAAGGGCTGACGGCCGTCGTGGGATGGGATAAAGGGGTGGTCACGGCGCCGACCGCCGCCGATCGCGCGCTGGCAACCGTGAGCAGCAACTGGCCGCTCCTCATCCCCATCCCCGTCTTCTTGCTCGCGTTCTACAGCTGGCGGCGCCGCGGCCGCGATCCGCGCCGCCGGCCGATCGCGGTCCAGTACGAGCCGCCGCCGAAGATGACGCCCGCAGAAGCCGGCACGTTGCTCGACAACAGCGCCGACATGCGCGACATCACGGCGACGCTCGTGGATCTGGCCGTCCGGGGTCAGCTGCGCATCGAAGAGCACCAGAACCCGAAGTTGCTTGGACTGTTCGGTGGCGGCGTGCAGTACACCCTGCATCGGCTCACGCAGGGGGAGTCCCTCGCGGCCCACGAATCCCGCGTCTTCGGCGGCATCTTCGACGGACGGGGCGAAAGTGTCGAGCTATCAGCACTGAAGGACGAGTTCTACAAGGAGCTGCCGCCCATTCGCGACGCGATCTTCGACGAATTGACGGGCAGCGGCTTTTACCGGGACCGGCCCGATAAGGTGAGGCAAAAATGGATGGGGATTGCGGTAGCGGTGGCGCTGTTGATCGGCGTCGGCGGCACGTATCTGTCCAAGCTGACGCTGCTCACCCCGGTTCCGTTCGTAATCGCCGCCGTCGTTGCGGCGATCATCGTCGTGATCTTCGCCCAAATCATGCCGGCGCGGACCGAAGCCGGTACGCGGGCGCTGGAGCAGGTGCTGGGATTCGAGGAGTTCCTGCGGCGGGTGGAAGCCGAGCACCTGAAACGCATCATCATCGGGCATCCGGAGCTGTTCGATAAGTACCTGCCCTACGCGATGGCGTTCGGCGTCGAGCAGCAGTTTGCCCGCGCGTTCGAAGGGATCTACACCGAGGCGCCGCGCTGGTACGTGGGTCCCAGCATGATGAATTTCAACGTCGGCCATTTCACGAGCAGCATGTCACATCTGTCGACCGCGGCGGGTACGACGCTGTCCTCGTCGCCGCGCAGCTCGAGCGGCTCGGGATTTGGCGGCGGTGGAGGCTCTGGCGGTGGTGGAGGCGGGGGCGGTGGTGGAGCGTTCTAAATGTACTTGAGCCACCAGTTATTGCGCCGCGCTTTGAGATCGGCGTACCAGCGGCAAGGGAAATAGAGCATCACGACCGCGATCGCCCAGACGAGAAACAGGAGACCGAGACTCCAGGTGTAGCCCTCAGGAGCGGGCGGGTTGGCCATCGGATGGTTGGTGAAGAGCCACGGGTCCACGCTTCCCGTCCGGATCTTCGAGACAACCAGCGCGAGCGCGTGGATGAGCGGGATGTGCAGTACGTAGTAGAAGAACGGCACCCGGCCAAAGACCGCTAGCCAGCGCGCGACGCGCCCGCGCGCGGGGTCCAGCAGCGGGATCAGGGCGATCGCCGGCCCGAGCGTCATGAGCAGAAAGCTCAGTGACGCCGGATACTTGGTGGTGTTCAGGAACGACAGCAGCGCCGGCATCGGCCCCGTCGCGCTCCACGGCCGTGGATCGCCGTAGAGATTGAGGGCTCGGAGCACCAGGAACAGCGCGGTGGCACCAAGACCCAGGCGCAGGCAGATGCGGTTGCGGCGGGCCGGCTCCATCGTCAGGACTGTACCGAACGCATATCCCGCCGCCATCACGCCGATCCAGGGAATGATCGAGTAGAGCACGATCAACGGCGTGCCGTTCACCGGCCCGTTAAAGAATCCGATGTAGAGAATCTTCCAGAACTCTCCCAGCGGAACGTGATTGATGAGCCACGGCACTACCGCGTTGTGCAGCGCGATGATCGCGACGCCGATGATGCCAAGTGTTCTGGGGCGCAGGCGCACCAACGCCGCCATCAGGATCATGCACCAGCCGATCACCCAAATGACGCCCGCCAGCATGTAGTTCTGGAAATCGACGTTGAAAGTCCAGCAGACGCGGATCACCGTGAGCTCGAGCAATACCAGCCAGACGCCGCGGACAAACAGGAAGCGCGATAGATCGGTGTGCTTGCGTCCGTAGAAGTAGGCGCTGGTGCCCGCAAGGAAGATGAACGCGGGCGCCACGAAATGCGTCACCCAGCGCGTGAAGAAAATCCCCGCCGTCGGGCCACCGGCAGGGAGTCCGGAGTAGACGCGGACGTGGTCGATCGCCATCAGGATCATCACGGCGCCGCGAATCAGGTCGATCGATGCGACGCGCCACGCCGAGGTGATGGGAGCAGCCGGCGTTGGGGCGGCCAATGGCGCGCTCATGCCGCGAACATGAGCCGGTTTTGCGAACCCGGCAAGTCCGAAACTGGTTCAGGCTTAACATCGCCGTGCTATCGCCCGTCTGTTTGAACGCCACCCAGGATTCTGACGTGAGAGAGGAATCCGACGCGGTACGTTTCCCCTGGCACATTGCCCGATCTGCAATCCGCCGGGCTTGGGTGTTAGTCTACGACGGCGTTGGCATGTGAACTCGTGTTGGAAGGTGTACGTTGAACATACACGTTTGGGACCACGCACCCGTGCCGAACCCGGAGTATGGGGGTAATCCTAGGACATGAACACCACCGCTCGCGTTACGCTGCTGCTGGGCGCGCTGAGTCTGCTCGCGTCTACAGCACAATCCCAATACTTCGGCCGCAACGCGGTCCAGTATCAGAATTTCCACTTCAAGATCCTGAAAACCCAGCATTTCGATATCTACCTCTATGATAACGAAGCGCCGGCCGCCGCCGAGGCAGGCAGAATGGCGGAGCGGTGGTACACCAGGATCTCGACGGTACTACGCCACCAGCTCAGCGGCCGGCAACCCCTGATTCTCTATGCGGACCATCCCGATTTCGAGCAGACCAACGTGCTGGGCGAGCAGCCGGGCGAGGGCACGGGCGGCGTCACAGAGAGCCTGAAGCGCCGCATCATTTTGCCGATGGGCGCATCGCTGGCGGAAACCGATCACGTGATCGGCCACGAGCTGACGCACGCGTTCCAGTACGACATCACGGGTGTCGGCCGCGGCAACGTGGCCACGGGCCTGAACCGCGTGCCGCTGTGGTTCATCGAAGGAATGGCGGAGTACATGTCGCTCGGCAACGTCGATCCCAACACGACGATGTGGATGCGGGACGCGGTGCGTCGCGGCGAGCTCCCGAGGTTCAGAGACCTGGAGAACCCGAGGTACTTCCCCTACCGCTGGGGCCAGTCCTTCTGGTCGTACCTGGGTGGCACCTACGGCGACGACATCGTCGGCGCGCTGCTCCGCTCGGCCGGCCGGAGCGGCAACGTGCAGGCGGCACTCGAGCTGATGACGCATCGGCCGGCGGACAGTCTCGTGGCCGACTGGCATCGCGCGCTGACCGAGGCGGCGCAGCCCGTCGCAATCGCCACGGGGGTTACGCTGCCCACTGACCGCGCCCAAAGACTCCAGGCGCGGCTGATGCCGGTGACGACGACCGGCGCGCGCGCGCTGGTGAGCCCGGGAAAAGAGCAGCGCGTCAACATCGCGCCGGCATTGAGCCCGGATGGCTCGCGCATGGCGTACATCTCGGACGCCGGACTCTTCTCGTTCGACGTGTACCTCGCCAACGCCGAGGACGGCCACACGATCCGCAAGCTCGTGTCCTCGACGCGCGATCCGCATCTCGAGAGCCTGCAGTTCATCAACTCGGCAGGCGCATGGGATGCCGACGGCAGCCGCTTCGTGTTCGGCGGGGTGGTGACCGGCACCCCCGCGCTGCGGATCGTGAAGGGCAGCAACGGCGACCTGGTCAAGGAGATCAAGTTCCCGTCGCTGGGCGAGATCTTCAACCCGACGTGGGCGCCCGACGGGAAACGGATCGCGTTCAGCGCCCAAGTCGGAGGACTCACCGATCTCTTTGTGTACGATCTCGACAATGAGAAGCTGGAGCGCTTGACCGATGACCCCTACGCCGACCTCGAGCCGGCCTGGTCACCCGATGGTTCGCTGATCGCGTTCGTGACCGACCGCTTCGGCACGTCGCTCGAACAGCTGTCCTACGGCGATTATCAGCTGGCCGTGATCGACGCGCGGCCGGGCGGGCAAATCCGGCAACTCCCGCATTTGCCGAAGGCGAAGCACATCAATCCGCAGTGGAGTCCCGACGGTCGGAGCCTCTATTTCCTCGGCAATCCGGGCGGGATCACGAACATGTTCCGCCTGTCACTCGCGAGCGGCAGCATTACGCAGGTGACGAACGTCTTTACCAGCGTCAGCGGCATCACTGCACTGAGCCCGGCGCTCAGTGTCGCGCAACGGGCGCCCCGTGCAGTCTTCACGGTCTACACAGGTGGCGGCTACGCCATCCAGGCGATTGACGATCTGCATGCACTCGAGGGCGGACCGATTACGCCGCTGCCCAAGTCGGCCGCGGCGCTGCCGCCGCTCGACCGCGCCGAGATCGGCGCGAGCATCGCGACGATGATCACGGACCCCGCGCTCGGGCTGCCCCCGGAAGGGGCGGCCGCCCTCGGCAGCGCGATCAAGCCGTATCATTCCACACTGTCGCTCGATTTCATCGCCCAGCCCAGCCTGGCAGTCGCAGCCGACCGCTTCGGCACCTACGTCGGCGGGGGGCTCACGTTGTACTGGAGCGACATGCTCGGCGACCATAGCCTCGTGACGATGGCGCAGGTCAACGGGAGGCTCGCGGACTTTGCGGCGCTCGCGGCCTATACCAACCGCAAGTCTCGCCTGAACTGGGCCATCGGCGCCCAGCAGATCCCGTACATCACCGGGAGATTCAGCTTCCCAACCGACCGGAACGGCACCGAATGGCAAATCTTGACCCGCTTCAAGACGACGTACCGCGAGGTGAACGGCATCGTCGCGTATCCGTTCAACCGCTCGCAACGGGTCGAGCTCTCGGCCGGCGTGCAAAACATCACGTTCGCCGAGGAGATCGATTCCACGGGGTACAATCGATTTACACAACAGGTGTTCAACAGCAGGACCAAGCTCCCCGCGCCGGCGCCTGGGCTGAACCTAGGCGTGACGAGCGCCGCGCTCGTGCACGACAACTCGTATTTCGGCGCGACGAGCCCGATTCTTGGCAGCCGCTGGCGGCTCGAGGTCGATCCGACGTTTGGCAGCCTCAAATTCGTCACCGCGCTGGCGGACTACCGCAGGTACGTGATGCCCTTCCGACCGTTCACGCTGGCGGGACGCATCGTGCACATAGGCCGTTACGGCAAAGATGGCGAGCGTCTGTACCCGCTCTTCATCGGCTACCCGAGTCTGGTGCGCGGGTATGACATCGGCAGCATCGCCGCAAACGAATGCAACTCCGGCTCGACATGCCCCATCTTCGATCAGCTGCTTGGGAGCAAGATCCTCGTGGCGAACGCCGAGCTCCGGTTCCCACCCTTCGGATTGCTCGGCGCCGGTGGTGGCTATTACGGAGTCCTGCCGGTCGAAGCCGGGATCTTCTACGACGCCGGCGTCGCGTGGACCTCGACCGAGGGCGCGCAGCTGTTCGGGAATGGACCGCGCAAAATCGTCCGCAGCGCTGGCGTATCGTTCCGCCTGAACCTGCTCGGCTACGCGATCGGCCAGATGGACGTCGTGCACCCGTTCGATCGGCCGCAGAAAAACTGGCTGCTGCGGTTCAGTCTAACCGAAGGGTTCTGATCAGCGCACCGGCAATCCGCTTGGCACCGAGGCCGGCACGATTCCCGAAAGATCGCGCGCGCCGGGATCGGTGAGCGACTTGAGGAAGGCCACGAGCTGGCGCTGTTCCGTCTCCGTCAACTGCAGCGGAGTCCGGAGACTGAACTCGAGCGTCTTGAGGATGTCGTCGATCGTCGCCTGGTCGCCATGGTAGCTGCTCTGCACCGTCGCCGGCAGCGTGGCGGGATTGAAATTGCGCAACGACTTCGGCACGTCGTTATAATGCGCGACCACGGATTCGAGCGTCGGGAACGAGCCGTTGTGAAAGTACGGCGCGGTCAGCTCGACGTTCCGCAGTGGCGGCACGCGGAACGCGAACCTGTAGAAATCATTGTTGGGAAGCTCACCTCGGCCGAGGTCGAGCGGCGCGCCCCGCCGTACACCGGGGCCGAGCTGCGGAACCCCACTGTTGGAGAAGGACTGCCCGCCCAGGAGGGGGCCGTTGTGGCAACTCACGCAACGCGCCCGCGTGAAGAACAGAATCCCGCCGCGTTTCTCTTCGACGCCGAGTGCGTTGTCTTCGTGACGCAGGTAATGGTCGAACGGGGAACTGGTCTTCATCAGC
>DATGVC010000065.1:0-5366 GCA_035300745.1 Gemmatimonadales bacterium
AGCCGATACCGTCGGTGGGATCTCCGGGTTCTGGGCAAAACCGGCGCGCCCGCACAAGGGCGCGGCGATCCTGCACGTGCATGGCGGCTGGTTCAACCTGGGAACCGCCCACGCCTACCGGAATTTCGTCGGGCACATCGCCTCGAGCGCTGGAGCCGATGCGTTCATACCCGACTATCGGCTCGCTCCCGAGCATCCCTTTCCTGCCGCGGTCACAGACGTCGAAGCATGCTATCGCGGACTGGTCGACAAAGGGATCGACAAGATCGCCGTGGTCGGCGACTCGGCCGGCGGCAATCTCGCGCTCGTGCTTCTATCGATGGACACAGCCCCCGTCGGCGCGGTGGCCATTTCGCCAGTGACCGACCTCGCACTGACCGGTGAGAGCTACGAGACACGCGCGGAAGCGGATCCGTACTTCACCAAGCCCCAGGTCGCGGGGCTCGTCGCCTCGTATCTGGGCCCGACCGATCCGAAGAATCCACTGGCATCGCCGCTGTACGACGATTTGAGCGGCCTGCCTCCAGTCCGCGTGCATGTGGGAGACGACGAAGTGTTGCTCGACGACTCGCGTCGCTATGTGGCGCGCGCTGCCCTGGCGGGCGTCGACGCCAGGTTGGACATATGGATGGGAATGCCGCACGGATTCGTCACCGCGGTACGCGAATTCGACGCCGCCCGGCAGGCACTCAGCGCCATCGGAGCCTTTCTGACCGAGCGGTTGGCCGCGCTACATCCCTGAATGGATCACCAAGGAGAGAGACCTGTGACCGCGATGCTCGATAACAACGTCCCGCGCCGCACTTTTCTCAAGCTCGCTGGGCTCGGCGCCGCCGGCGCGGCCCTGAACCAGACAATGCCGGCCTTGAATGGTCGCAAAGCGCCTGACCTGCCCGACTATGCTCCGGTCCCTAAATCAGCGCTTGGTCCCGCACTCAACGCACAGGGCTACTACGTCGGACGCGTGGAGAAAAATCTCTATTGGGTGACCGACGCCACGTATCAGTCCGCGTTTCTCACCACCAAGGATGGGGTGGTGGTGCTCGACGCACCGCCGACCATCGGGCACAACATTCAACGCGCGATCGACGAGATCGCAGCGGCGAACGGCGTGACCAACAAGGTCACCCATCTCATCTACTCGCATCATCACGCCGATCATGGGGGCGCGTCGTCGTTGTTCGGCAAAAACGTCGTTCGCATCGGACACGAGGAAACGCGACGACTCCTGATTCGCGACAACGATCCCGCGAGGCCGGCGCCGGAGGAAATCTTCCAGGACCGTCGCACGCTCGACATCGGCGGCACTCGCATCGAGCTCGCGTGGCAGGGATCCAATCATTCGCCCGACAACATCTACATCCACCTGCCCGATCACGACACGCTGATGCTCGTCGACATTGTGAACTCGGGCTGGGCGCCGGTCTACATCTGCAATCTCACCGAGGACGTTGTGGGATACATGGCGGCGCCGGAGAAAGCGCTCGCGTACCCATGGAAGCATTTCATCGGCGGACACCTCGGTAGGCTCGGCACGCGCGACGATGTGATTCTGCATCAACGCTACATGGCCGACATCGCCGACAGCGTCAGGAAGACGCTGCCGACGATCGATCCGACTCCGTACTTCCAGAAGTACGGCGAGAACGCTTGGGCGGGGGTGAAGGGTTACCTGGACGCGTGCGCCGATGCCGCGGCGGCGCCGGTGATCGAGAAGTACACTGGAGTACTCGCCGCCGCCGATGTCTTTACCGCCAGCACGACGTTCTGGGTCATGGAGTCGCTTCGCCTCGACCTGGGCTTCGCGTCGTGGGTCCATCCGTGAGCGGGAAGTTGAAGGTCCTCGTGACGGGCGCGACGGGGAAGCAAGGCGGCCACCTGGTACGCGAGCTGCTCGCGCGGGGGCATGCGATTCGCGCGCTGACGAGGAAGCCAGACTCGCCCGCCGCCGCGGCGCTCGCACAGCGCGGCGTCACGATCGTTACCGGAAACTTCGAGGATCAGAACAGTCTCGAGCGCGCCGCGCGTGGCGTCGACACCGTCTTCGCCATGTCGACGCCGTTCGAGAGCGGTGCGCAGACGGAAACACGCGAGGGCATCAACATCGTTCGCGCCGCGTCGACCGCGGGCGTCACGCATCTCGTCTATACGTCGGTGGCCGGCGCCGACCGCGCGAGCGGCATACCGCATTTCGACAGCAAGTTCGAGGTCGAGAAGGAGATACGACGGGCCGGCGTCCCGTTTACGATCGTCGCGCCGGTCTTTTTCATGGAGAACTTTCTCGCAGACTGGATGCTAGCCGGCATCACAAAAGGGTCGATCGCGCTGGCCTTGCCGGCGACGCGTCGTGTGCAACAGATCGCAGTTGCGGATATCGCGCAGTTCACCGCGCTCGCCATCGAACGCCGCGACGGTTTCCTCGGAAAACGCATCGACATCGCGTCGGACGAGCTGACGGTCCCGACGGCGGCTGCGGCAATCAGTGAGGCGTCGGGCCGTCGTGTCGAGTACACGGCCCTTCCCATCGACGCAGTGCGTCAGCAGAACGACGATCTCGCGCGCATGTTCGAGTGGTTCGACCGCGTGGGATACGACGCGGACGTCGTCGGCCTTCGAGGGCTCTATCCTGAAGTCGACTGGCACCGCTTCAGCGTCTGGGCTCGCGAGCAGGATTGGTCAGCCAGCGCCGTCCCGGCGACAACTGCTTGACCCTACAAGGAGGGACCCTTCTCATGGCTTGGTCGACGTATCTCTTCAGCGCGCTCCTCGCGATGACGACACCTACTCACGCGGCGCCACCCCGCCATTGGACGGTGATCGTCGGTGGGGCAACCGCCGATACCAGTATCTACGCCAACGCATTCTTTCCCCAGGCAATCGAGATCGGTGTCGGCGACACCGTCACCTGGACGTTTGAAGGATTTCACAACGTCGCCTTCCTGGGTGGGGGTGCCGCGCCGCCGTTCGCCGTTCCGGAGGGGGACAAGATGTATTGGAATCCCCTGATATTCTTTCCCGCCGGCGACCCGAGCTACGATGGCACCGGCTATCACAACTCGGGGGTGCCCGGCCCGGACGGGCGGCTGTCGTACACACTGACGTTCACCAAGCCCGGGCGCTACTCGTACATCTGCGGCATTCACTCCGGCATGCGCGGTACGGTGATCGTGAAGGACAAGGCGACGGGCACGCCGGCCGCCGCATTGAAGCGGGGACGCGCCGAGCAGGCTGCAACCCTGGCCGCGGGACGCGCGCGCTTCGCCAAGCTTCACGTCGAACGTCACGGCACGACTTTCGTTGTGCCGCTCGTCGGGAATAGCCAACAGCGCTACTCGGTGCTCCGCTTCACTCGCGAACCCCTGGTTGTTCCGCGCGGCTCGACAGTCACGTGGGCGATGCGCGACACGTTTGAGGTCCACACCGTGACGTTTACGAACGGAGAGAAGCCGGCCCCGTTCGCTGTGCCCGAACCGCAGTCCAGCGGGCCACCCAAGGTGCTCCTCAACCCGAAGGCCCTCGTCCCTACCACCACCACGCAGTACGACGGCACCGGCTACGTGAACTCCGGCATGCTGTTCCCGCCAGGCAACCCGGGGAAGCTCCCGTCGTCGTTCAGTCTCACATTCACCACACCGGGACGCTTCGAGTACTGGTGTCTGATACACGCTGATGTCGGGCAGCGTGGAATCATTGTCGTCCGGTAACGCCATTTTGCTCTTCCTGGCATTGTTTTTCCTGACGGCAGCGGCCCCCGCGCTTCACGCCCAGGACACGGATCTCCGCATCCTCTCCGTCGTCCGCTTTGACTTCGACAACGACGTCTTTCTCGGGAAGGACAATTCGTTCACCGCGGGGTGGAGCTTGCAGGTGCACTCGCGTTTGAACGACGTCTGGGGCCCCGGCTATGCGAAGTGGATCGGACGCGTGCCGGGGCTCGGCGACGGCGGCCGCGGGGGGCCGATCACGCGCCTGGCAGTGGGAATCTCGCAGGTCATTATCACTCCCAAGGACGTCGGCAACCCCGCGCCGCAACCGAATGACGCGCCGTGGGCCGGGATGCTCGGCGCCGCCATGTCCTGGTCCGCCTACGACAATCGCAGGATGGCGGCGCTGCAGGTCTACGCAGGATGCATGGGGCCGTGCTCCGCCGCGGAGCCCGTGCAGAAGTTCGTGCACGGGGATCTCGGTCTCGGCCCCGTCCCCAAGGGGTGGGACAACCAGCTCGTGAACCGTGCGCTGTTCAACGTGAACTACGAGTACCGGTACAAGCTCTTCGTCGACCGGCCGGATCGGTACTTCACGCCGGGACGTTTCGCCCACGATCTGTCGGTCGGGAGCCACGTCGGGCTTGGAAATGTCGAGACGCTGATCTGGGGCCAGGTCGAGTACCGCTTCGGCTGGGGGCTGCCGCTGGGATTCACGAAAGCGCCCGACCCGCCCGGCTGGGGAATCATGCTCGATCCCGTCTACGTCGATCCGACGACGCCACCCCCGTCGAGGACGAGGCGCCTGCGTGCCTACTTCTCGTTGATGGGACGCGTCGCCCACGTGACCCATATGGCCCTGGCAGAAGGCGGGAAAACGGTCAACGGCAGCGAGCAACCCAAGCTCCGTCCCTATCCTGGCCGCTACGTGACGCTCGCCGGATTCCACGTGGCGCGGCTGCCGTTCGCTGTCCACGTCACCGAGTATCGCTACTACCGGCAGGGCCGCTCGGGCATCGCCGGTTCGAGCGACTGGATCAATGTCTCGTTCGAATACCGCTTTTGAGGAGTGACCATGGACCTGGCTATGCACACCACCGTCACGCCGACCGAGGCCGCCGACCGTCTCGCGATTCGCGAACTCTTCGACGCGTATGCCCATTGCGCCGACCGCCGCGACGCCGAAGGACAAAAGGCGCTGTTCACCGTGGATACGCGCTTCGCCGTCTATATGAAGGGTGAGAAAAGCGAGCCGACCTACGTCCTGCAGGGACGCGAAGCGCTGACACCGGTGTTCGCCGATCTGAATCGCTACGAGGCCACGACGCATTTCAATGGGCAAAGCACCGTCGCGCTCGACGGAGACCAGGCGACGGGGGAGAGCTACACGATTGCGCACCATGTCTTCACGGAAGCGGGCAGCCGCAAGATCATGATCGCTTCGCTCCGCTACCTCGACACGTTCGCCAAGATCGAGCAGCGCTGGTACTTCGCCGAACGCAAGCTCATCGTGGACTGGACCGAGACGCGGACGCTGTCATCCTGAGCGAAGCGCGCCGCTCAGTGACCCGAGTCGAGATGCCAGCCGGTGTTCTGCCACAGACTGTCGCGCCACACGAACACCTCCGTCGCTCGGCCCGCCTGCAGCGACCGTTTGCCGTT
>DATGVC010000066.1:0-17509 GCA_035300745.1 Gemmatimonadales bacterium
ACGGCTGACCAGTTCTTGGTATTCGACGCTTCGCCTTTGACGATCATCCGCTGGAGGTCTTCGAGCCCGCCGAAGTAGAACCCCCAGCCGCCGCTCGTTCCGGAACGAACGATGTACTTGTCCTCGTCCCGGTACTGGATCTCCGAGTAATACTGCACCCAGAGCCCACCGCCCCTGATGTTGAGGCTGGTTACGCCGTTGACGCCACCCACCACGTTCTGGATCACGTTGCCCAAAATCGATGGCGGCGGGACGTCCACCGGTCCATTCGGGTTCGTATTGATTGACGTCAAATCGCCGCACGCCGTAATCGCAGCCAGCGCGGCGAAGACGCTCAGGATCTTGTATCGCATATGGTCTCTCTCCTGGGCGGCTACGGCCGCACGGACATGGTGAAGCCAATGCTGCGCGCGGTCGGCAGCTGGCCGTTCTCGACACCCTGGCGATTGCTCGTGTCGAACGCGGTCTCGGGATCGATGGTCGGTTGCTTGGCGAACAAGAGCAGGTTGCGCCCGACGATGGCGAAGGTCGCATCCGAGAAACCCATGAAGCGCGCCACCGATGTCGGGAGCGAGTACGCCAAGCGTGCTTCACGGAGCTTGAAGTACGTCGCGTCGAAGATCCCAGGCTCCTGTGCGTAGAACGTGTTGTGCCAGTAGTCCTGCGCCAACACGTGGGTGGTGTCGGGCTGACCGTTCGCGTACACAGCGTTCGGCACGATGTAGCCCGGGTTGTTCCAGTCGAGCTCCCTCCCGACGAGCGTGTTCGCGAGCACGCCGGAGTACTGGCCGAACCACTTCGTGACCGAGTACACCTGGCCGCCCACCTGCCCGTCGAACGAGAACGAGAAGCTCATGCGCTTGTAGGTGATCGTATTGCTGATGCCGCCCACCCAGTCGGGGTTGTAATTGCCAAGCACCTTCTGGGACGGATCGCGGATCGGCAGCCCGTCCGAGCCGACGACGATGTGGCACCGACAGGCAGTGACAGTGTCGCGCTGCCACCTGTAGCCGACCAGGTTGCCGTACGGCTGACCGGTGTCGGCTGTCACGTTGACGTTCCAGTACGACCCGACGACGATGCGCCGCACGCCGCTGTAGAGCGACAGCACTTTGTTGCGGTTCTTCGACCAGTTCACGACCACGTTCCAGCGGAAGTCCGGCCGCTCGATCGGGGTTGTCGTCAACGCCAGTTCGATACCGCGGTTGCGGACCTCCCCGGAGTTCACCACCGCGCTGCTGTAGCCCGTCGCGCGCGAGATGGAGACTGGCAGAATCTGATTGGTCGTGGACTTCTGATAGACCGTCGCGTTGACGATCAGTTTGTCACGGAAGAAGCCGAGATCGGCCCCGATCTCTTCACCGGTCGTCTGCTCGGGCTTCAAGCTCGCGTTGGGAAGACGGCCCGGCGCGGTGAAACTGGGCGAGCCGGCCCATGCAGTACCCGAACTGTAGACAGCCGCGAGCTGGTAGGGATCGGTGTCGTTACCCACGCGCGTCCAACTCGCCCGCAGCTTGCCGTACGACAGCCAGCGGCTCTGGAGCCTCAGGGCGTCGGTGAAGACGAAGGCCGCGCCGATCGA
The DNA here is from genome assembly GCA_035300745.1 of Gemmatimonadales bacterium. GTDB lineage: Bacteria > Gemmatimonadota > Gemmatimonadetes > Gemmatimonadales > GWC2-71-9 > 20CM-2-65-7. Next base: position 1,583 of record DATGVC010000066.1, read on the forward strand.
GGGATAAAAGAGCGAGTTGGCGTTCTTCGGGAGCGTCGACGACCAGTCGTTGCGGCCGGTGATGTCGACGTTGAGCCAGTCCTTGAAGTTGAAGCTGGCCGAGCCGTACAGCGAATTCACCTTCTTGTGGCTCACGCCGAGAAACGTGAACGGCAGGCCTGCGGAGTTTCCCAGCGTGTACACGCCGGGGATCACCAGCTGATCGACCAGCCCGACGTTGGTGCTGAAATCGTTGATCCGTTGGTTGCCGCCCGCGTTCACCGTGAGGCTCAGGTTGGGCGTCAGCGTCCGGTTCGCGGTAACGAGGAAGTCGTTGTTCGTCTCGCTGCGGGTCTGACCCACGTCCAGGAACCCGCCCTGCCCAAACGGCGAGATGTCGTTCACCGGATAGTTCGCGCGGAACTGGTTCTGATACCAGTCGCGCCCCGTCCGGCCGGTCACACTGATCCAATCGTTCACCTTGTACGTGACCGACGCATGGCCGAGCCCGCGGTTGCGCCCGTAGTCGGTGGTCTTGACGTTCGTCATCCAGTACGGGCTGGGGTGGTAGCTGTAGTTCCAGCTGTAAGGAATGGGCGCATCGGTCCGCAGCAGCGCATTCCCGGCCAGGATCTGCTGCGTCAACGGATCGTTCGGATTACGGTAGATGTTGTTCTTCAACAGACTCACGTCCACCTGCCGGCCGAACCAGATGAAGCCCTGCATCGGGTCGATCTCTTCGTACGCCTGGGCCGGCTGGTTCTGCATGCCGTCCCGGACGTAGTTGACCGACGCCTCGGCGCTCCAGTGATCGGAGACCTGCGTCCCGCCCGAGAGCGCGATATCCGTGCGGTTGTTGGTGTTGTTCGGGTACATGCCGCTCTCATTCGTGCGGCCGACCGATAAGCGCACGTTGCTGCGGTCGCTGCTGCGCGCCACGGCGACGTTCGCGTTGATGATGAGACCGGTGTTCCAGAAATCACGCACGTTGTTCGGGTGCGCCGTCCACGGACCCGCGCCGAAGAACTGATTGCACGCGTGCGTGGCATCATAGTTGTTCGCCGCGCCGATGGCGGGCAGTGGGCCGACCACCCTGATGCACCCGGTCGAGCGACCATCCATCTTCGGGCCCCAGCTCTCGTCAGCGCCGTCGTTGACGCCACCGAAGTTGCCGTCGACGAAATCGAACTCGCCGTAAAAGCCCTGGCCGTAGCGGTTTTGATAGTTCGGCAGCCGTAGCGGCGTCTCCATGTTCGCGCCGAACGTGGCGGTGACGCCGTAGCCACCCTGCGGAGCGCCCTTCCCGCTCTTCGTCGTGTACACGATCGCGCCGTTGGCTGCGCGTGAGCCATATAGCGCCGCCGCGTTCGGACCCTTCAGCACGGTCACCGACGCGATGTTGTCGGCGCTGAGGTCCGCAGCCGCGTTGCCGACGTCGTAGCCGCCAAACTCGCCGCTGCCGTACCCGCTGTTCGAGACCGCCGAGTTGTCGATGGGGACGCCGTCGACGATGATCAGCGGCTGGTTCTGGCCCAGGATCGAGCTCGCGCCGCGGACGACGATGCGCGCGGAGCCGAACGGGTTCGCCGAGTTCGTCACCTGCACGCCGGCCACGTTGCCTTGCAGCGCCGACACGACGTTCTGCGTCGGCACGGCGGACAAGGCATCGCCGTTAAGCGACTGCGCGGCATACGGTAGACTGCGCTGCTCGCGCTCGATGCCGAGCGCCGTGACGACTTTCGACTCGAGCTCAATCGCGCCTTCCTCGAGCGCGAGGTCCTGCTGAACAGATCCGCCAGTGGCGTTGATCTGAACAGACTGGTTCTTGAAGCCAATGAGTCGGGCGCTGAGCGTCACTGAACCCGAGGTACCCGCCGGAATCACGAGTTGATACCGGCCCTGGGCGTCCGTGGCGGCGCTCAGACGTAGCGAGGGGATGCTCACAATCGCGCCGTACAGCGGCGTCCCTCCCACGCTGGTTTTCACCTGTCCGGACACCGTCGTCGCTTGCTGCGCATTCGCGACGGCGGGGATCAGTCCGAGCAGGACGAGCCCGATTGTTAGGATGGAACGAACGAACCAACGATTGTCGGTCATACCCTTCCTCCTTCAGCTGCGGTTTTCAGAACCCACGACGGGGCTGCGCGAGCGAGGTGACGGCCTTCCTGCGCGCGGCCGGCGGGACCACCAGTTCTGCAACATCAACGGGATTTTGCCCCAATACGCAGGGTCTCGCAAGGGGGCCGCGCGTTAGAGTCTTTCCCGCACATATTCCAAGACCCATATGCCGCGACGCTTCGTCACACTCGCCTGGATTGCCGCCGCCTGTACCTACCTGCTCATCGTGCTCGGGGCAGTCGTTCGCATCACCCGATCCGGCCTGGGCTGCGGCGATCATTGGCCATTATGCAACGGCCAGCTCTTCCCTCCCCTCGATGACACCCGGGCGGTGATCGAGTGGAGCCACCGCTTGGTCGCGGGGCTCTTATCGATCTTGGTACTCGCGTTGACTCTGCTTGACTGGCGCCGAGCGTCCGTCGCCGCCGGCGTGTTGCTCCTCCAAATCCTCCTCGGCGCGGTGACTGTGAAGACCGGCCTGACGCCGGTGATGGTCATCCTTCACCTCGCGACCGCCATGCTCCTGCTGGCAGCGCTGATTATCGCGGCGCGTCCCGGTTGGAGATCTCCGGTCCCGCTGGCTCTCACGTTCCTTACTGTCCTGTTCGGTGCGCTGACGGCGAACCTGGGCGCCATGGCGTCGTGCGGCGGGTTTCCATTGTGCAACGGACAGGTCATCCCAGAGGCCGGCCCACTCGCGGCGATTCACTGGACGCACCGCGTGCTCGCCTACACGCTCGTCGGCTATCTCGTCTGGTGGGCCGTCCGGTCCCGGGAGCGGCGCGTGTGGGGACTGCTCGCCATCGTCGCCGTGCAGATCGCGATCGCGGCAACGATGATTCAGCTCGGCTTCCCCGGCGCTCTTCAGGCCGCGCACGCAGCCGTCGGAGCGGGGGTGTGGGCGACGATGGTGCTCGCGGCGTTCAGACCAGCAACAAATCCTGCTGCGGCTCTCGCGGTGTCACCTCCGGACCCGACTCTCCCAAAAACACGTTGATCTCGCTCCGAATACCGAAGCGCCCTGGAAGGTAGACGCCCGGCTCGACCGAGAATCCAACGCCGGGGATGAGCGTCCGCTCGTCGGCGGTCTCGAAGTTGTCGAGATGGGGACCGGATCCGTGCAGGTCACGGTCGATCGAGTGGCCAGTGCGATGCACGAAGTAGTCACCGAGCCCCGCCGCGCGAATCACCCCGCGCGCCGCGTCGTCGAGTGCCGCGCCGGTCACCACTTCCCCCTTCTTCCATCGATCCCGGAGCAACGCGACGGCGGCCTCACGAGCGCCACGCACCGCGTCCCAGACGCGCCGCACCTCCGCGCTCGGCTCGCGTCCCCCCCCCGCGAACCCCATCCACGTCTGATCTGCGAAGACGCTGCCGGTCGCCACGCCTGCCCATAGATCGAGCAGCAGCACGTCGCCGGCGGCGAGACGGCGATCGCTGCCGGCCCGCGGCTCGTAATGCGGATTCGCCGCGTTCGCCTGGAAACCGACGATCGGCGGATGGTCGGTGATGAGTCCGGCGCGCCCGAACGCCTCCATGACGCGCGCCTGCAGCGTCGTCTCGCGGACTTCGGCTCCACGCGCCAGCTCACTACCGGCCCAACGCAGCGTGGTCACCGCGATCTCCGCGATCGCCTCGGCTGCGCGGCGATGCCCCGCAAGCTCGCTCGCCGACCAGCGCGCCGCGAAGCGGGTGATGAGCGTCCCCGACGACACGACCTTTGCGCCGAAGCCCTCGATCAGCTCGATGACGCCATGGGGCACGCGATCGAGATAGGGCACCGCGTCGCCCGGCGAGATCTCCATCGCGACCGTCTTGCCGGCGACGAGCGCCCGCAGCTTGTCGTGCAGCTCGCGCCAGGCCGCATACGGCCGCACCTCGCCGGGAAATCCGTCGAAGGACCCGAGCTCGATCCGATGCGCGATCGCGACAGGCGTGCCCACACGCGGCAGCAACACGAAAAAGCGCCGCGTCCCCATCCCGTTGATGCCGAGGACCCGGGTCGCCGCGGGATTGATGCCGTGGAAGTCGTACAAGAGCCAGCCGTCGGCGCCGAGTTTGTCGAGCAGCTCGCGCAGGGCGGGAAAATCGAACCCGTCGAGCAGTGTCACTGGTGCCGCGGATCGGGGCCTGCTGCCCGCCATTCACACTCCGTGCCGCCACGCGCCCGGCAGGCGACGTGCACCATCGCGCCCTCGTATCCCACGAGCAGGCGGAGCAGCTCTACCAGCCCGGCGCCGTAAAACCCGCAGGCCGCGCCATCGGGCGTCGCCTGAATAGCAATCGGATCGCTCACGCGAGCGACCGGCAGCCGGTGCTCCCGCCCCAGCTCCGCGCCCAACACCGCGCGCGCCGCGCGCCGAGCGGCGCCGTGACCGAACAGCCGCGGCGCCGCATGCACCGCCAGGCGGGACACCCCCGATAGCCGCCGCACGGCGCGGCGCGCGGCGCGCCGGCCGGCGTCGGCGAACACCAGGTCGGCGTCGGGCCGGCGGCCCACCAGCCGCAGCAGCGCTTCCACGTGCGCAGGCTCGACTCGCGCGTCTTTGCGCACGAGCTGCTCGAATTCGGCCAGCTGCATTTGTACCGTGGGGGAGAGGCCCAGACGCTTGACCAGCAATTCGTCAGCGAACTCGGTGAGCCCATCTTCGACGGGAGTATCGAGATTCCTGACCGCCTCGAGGACGGCGAGCGGGACGATGCTGTGCACCACGGAGCGCGAAACCTACCACGGGGCGCCCTATTGCGAAACTCGCTTTGCTTCACGAGCCTTCTATTGAGAGCTATGACGAACGCACCCCCTGACCTAAAGCGTGAGAGCTTCGAGCGTGAGGCGCTGGTTCACCTCGACGTCTTGTACCGTGTGGCGCTCCGCCTCACCGCGAACCCGTCCGATGCCGACGACCTCGTGCAAGAGACGATGCTCAAGGCCTACCGCGCCTGGGACCAGTACGAGAAGGGAACCAATGCGAAGGCCTGGCTGCTCACCATTCTGAGGCACGCGTTCATCAATGAATACCGGCGCCGGACGCGGCACCCGGAAACGGTGGACGTCGACACCATCGAGCCGTATGCGGTGTTCTCGGAGGTGCAGGACGAGGACCCACAGGGCGCATTCTTCGACCGCATCGTGGATGACGAGGTGCTGCGTGCCATCGATCAGCTCCCCGAGGTGTTCCGCGAGACGCTGGTGCTGAGTGACGTCGAGGGGATGTCGTACCAGGAGATCGCGGGCATTCTCGAAGTGCCTGTGGGGACGGTAAAGTCGCGGCTGTTCCGTGCCCGCCAGCTGCTGCAAGGCAAGCTCTACGATTACGCCGTCGAGATGGGATACATCAAAGGAAGTCCCGCATGAACTGTCGCGAATGCGTCGAACATCTTTACGAATTCCTGGACCGCGAGCTCACGCCCGAGCTCGAACGGGAGATCCGGGATCATCTGGAGGACTGCCCGCCCTGCGGCGAGCAGTACGATTTCGAGGAGCTGTACCTGAAGTTCCTGCGCGCCCGCTGCCGCACGCAGGGAGCGCCGACGGAGCTCAAGAAGCGCGTTCTGCGTCAGCTGTTCGGAGAGTGAGATGGCTGACCCGGCTAGGCGTGGCGGCGGCGGTCGGGGTCGGTCTCGCGACAGGATACGGTTTGGGATGGCGCGGCCTGCTGCTGCTGTTCGCGTTTTTTATCTCCTCGAGTCTGTTATCGAAACGCACTACCAGAAATCATAGACAGGTCTTCGCCAATGGCGGCGTCGCCGCACTCGCCGCCCTCGCTGGAAACTGGGCCGCATTCGCAGGCGCACTCGCCGCGGCGACCGCCGATACGTGGGCGAGTGAAATCGGCCGTCACGCGCGCACGCCGCCCCGGCTCATCACGAGCGGCAGGCCCGTCCCCGCAGGGACCGACGGGGGTATCACGGTCCTGGGAACGGTGGGCGGAATCGCGGGCGCGGGATTCATAGCCGGGTTGGCGGGTTTGTTGCCCCGGGCCGGCGGCCCGGGGTTAACACACCCTGGTTGGTTCGCCGCGAGCGTTGCAGCAGCAGGAATCATCGGCATGTTGCTCGACTCGGTGCTCGGCGCGACGGTACAAGGAGCAGTCAAGTGGTTGGACAACGACGCAGTGAACCTGGCAGCGACGCTGAGCGGAGCCGCATGCGCAGGCCTCGTTTCGCACTTCTGCTGCTAGCACTCGTCGCGTGAGCTCCGCCCCCGGTCCAAGGCGCTGGGATGTGGTCGTCGTCGGCGCCGGCCCAGCGGGGTCGGCGACGGCGCTGTTGCTCGCGCGGGCAGGCGCACACGTCCTGCTGCTCGATCGAGCCCGTTTTCCGCGCGAGAAGCCCTGTTCTGAGTATCTGAGTCCGGAATCGACGCGGGTGCTCGAGCGCCTGGGCTCGGATGTTCTCGCCGCCGTCGCTGCCGCATCACCGGCCCGGCTTACCGGCATGAAAGTGGTCGCCCCGAGCGGCACGGGCGTCGTGGGCCGCTTCGAGACATTCAGCTTCGCGCTGCCGCGAACCCGGTTCGATGCGATTCTGCGAGATGCCGCCGAGGCGGCGGGTGTCGAAGTGCGTGAACGGATGAAAGTCGAGGAGCTCGTCTACGATGGCGGTGCGGTGGGCGGCGTGGTGGCACGGGAAGCGGGAAGCGGGAAGCGGGAAGCGATGCGCGCGCGTGTGATCGTCGGTGCCGATGGACTACGTTCGCTCGTCGCGCGGCGGCTTGGCACGGTGCACACCGCGGGACCGCGCCGCATGGCGTTCACGGCGCACGTCGCCGACGTTCACGACGTACACGATCTCGGCGAGATGCACGTCGGACGACCCGGCTACGTCGGGCTCGGCCCGATCGGCAACGGTGTGACGACGGTCGCGCTGGTCGTGCCGCTCGCTGAGGCACGACGCGGGAATCGCTTCTTCGTCGAGCTGAATCGTTTCCCAGCAGTTGCCGGCCGCTTCGACGCTCGCCGGACTGTGCGACGGGTGTTGGCCACCGGCCCCTTCGCGCGTTGGTCGCGCCGGCCGGTGGCGGCTGGCGGGGGCGCTTTGCTCGTGGGCGATGCGGCGGACTTCTTCGATCCGTTCACGGGGCAGGGGATCTACAGCGCCTTGCGCGGCGCCGAGCTCGCCGCGTCGGCGATTATCGACACGCTCACGACAGGAGCAAGCTTGCGGCAGTACGCGCACGCTCGGCGGCGCGAGTTCACCGGCAAATGGCTGCTCGAGCGGCTGATCGGCATCGCGGTGGGATGGCCCGGGCTGATCGAGCGCGTCGTGGGACGAATGATTCGGCGGCCGGAGCTCGCTGATCTGCTCGTCCGGGCCACCGGCAACTGCATTCCCGCCCGCGCCGCGCTGACGCCCGGCGTCCTGGCGGGGCTGGTCCTGTGAGCCTTCCAGGCCATGCCTCACACGGCGTCGAGCCGCCGCAATTCCGCCAGCTGCTCGGCCGTTTCGCCACGGGCGTCACGGTGCTGACCAGCCGGACACCGAAGGGCGAGCCCATCGGCATGACGGCGAGCTCGGTCGCCTCGGTGTCGCTCGATCCGCCGCTCGTCCTCGTCTCGGTCGACAAGGCGCACGACATGCACGCGGCGCTCGAGAGTGGAACGCACTTCGTGCTCAACATCCTCTCCGCCGACCAGGAGGCGTTGTCGCGGGGGTTTGCGGGCGCGGAGCCGGACCGGTTCCGCGGCGTGAGCTATCGCGAGAATGAGCGCGGCATCGCGATCATCGAAGGCGTGGTCGCGCACATCGAATGCGAGAAGCGCAGCACGGTTCCGGGGGGCGACCACACGGTATTCATCGGGCTCGTCGTCGGTGGGGACGCCACCGATCGACGGCCGCTCCTCTACTATAGAGGAGGGTATGCAGGCCTGAGCCGTTGATGCGCACCGTCGATCGCATTCGCATTCGCGCGCCATTCGCCAGAGTCTTCGCCGCCGCCAGCAGCGTGACACGCTGGCCCACGATTCTGCCTCACTACCGCTCGGTCCGCATGCTCCATGGCGGCCTCGTGGAAATGGCCGCGTGGCGCCCCTTCGGCGCGTTCTTCAAATATCCGACATGGTGGGTGTCCGAAATGACCGTAGACCGTCCCGCGGGCGAAATCCGATACCGTCACGTGCGGGGTATCACGCGGGGCATGGACGTCGTGTGGCGTCTTATCGAGACCGCCGACGGCGGAATCGACGTTGAAATCGTGCACACGTGGGATGGACCGCGTTGGCCGCTTGTAGGACGCCTGGCCGCGAATCTCGTCATCGGGCCCGTGTTCATTCACGGAATTGCTTCGCGAACATTGGCCGGTATCAAACGCGCTGCAGAGGGAGCGACATGAAGAGTTTCCGTCGGGTCGTCATCACCGGTGTCGGGGCCGTAACGCCGATCGGTACTACTGCGGACGGACTATGGGCGGGATTGCAAGCCCGTACGTCGGCGGTCCGAACCCTTACACGCTTCGATCCGGCACCGTTCCGCAGCCACATGGCGGCGGAAATTCCCGATTTCCGCCCTCAGGACCATCTGGATGCTAAGCGCGCAAAGCGCCTGGATCGCTTTTCACAGCTCGCGGTGACGAGCGCCCGCCTGGCGCTCGCCGACGCGGAGATCGAACCGCGCCAGGAAGACCCCGACCGCATCGGCACGATGATGGGATCCGCGCTCGGCGGCGTATCGTTCGCCGAATCGCAGGTGCCACATTATCTGGCCCAGGGCCCCCGCGGGTTGGATCCGTCGCTGGCTTTGGCGGTGTTCTGCGGGGCCGCGAGCTGCAACATCGCCATCGAGTTCGGATTCACCGGACCGAACGCGACGAACGCGATGAGCTGCGCGTCAGGGACGATCGCGGTCGGCGAGGCATTCCATGTGGTGCGCGATGGGCGCGCGGACGTGATGCTCGCGGGTGGCGCCGAAGCGCCGCTGGCGCCGCTCACCTTTGCGGCGTTCAGCATCATCCGCGCCATGAGCACGCGCAATGACGACCCTGCCCGTGCGTCACGCCCCTTCGACGCGAGCCGCGACGGCTTCGTCATGGGCGAGGGGGCGGCGGTCCTCATCCTCGAGGAACGCAGCCGAGCGACCGCGCGGGGGGCGAGGATTTATGCCGAGGTCGTCGGTCACGCGTACACCAACGACGCCTATCACATGACGGCGCCGCGTCCGGACGGGCGACAGGCAGCACGGGCCATGCAGCTCGCGCTCGCCGACGGCGATGTCGTGCCGACCGACGTCGGCTACATCAACGCCCACGGCTCGTCCACGCCGCTCAACGATCCAACCGAGACGTTGGCGATCAAGCAGGTCTTCGGCGATCACGCCTACCGGCTGACGGTGAGCGGCACGAAGGGCTACTACGGCCACGCGCTCGGCGCGAGCGGCGCCATCGAGGCTGCGATTTGTGCTCTCGCGTTATCGCGGGGCTGGCTCCCCCCCACAATCAACCTCGAGCACCCGGATCCGCAGTGCGATCTTGATTGCTTGCCTGGGGGCGGGCGAACTGCGGCACCCGCTGCCGTTCTTTCAAACTCGTTCGGGTTTGGAGGAATCAACGCCGCGCTGGTGTTGCGGCCTGACAGCGGCACCCGGTAGATTGGCCCGGCGTTCAACCCGAGGTCACACGTGAATTACCGGTCTCTCCGGGCTCCTGCAGCGGAATTCGTCGGAACCGCGCTCTTCGTCCTGGTCGGCGCGGGCAGCGTCATCGCGAACATGGGGGCCGGTGCCGGCCTGGCCATCGCGCTCGCCCATGGCATCGGACTCGCCGTCATTGTCACCATCATGCTGCCCATCTCCGGTGGCCACATCAACCCGGCGGTGAGCTTCGCATTGTGGCTCGGCAAACAGATCGACGCATTCACCCTGGGCCGTTACGTGCTCGCACAGCTGCTCGGGGCGGTCGTGGGCGCACTGCTCATCAAGGCGATCTACCCTGCCTCGGCGGTGCGCATGTCCTCGCTGGGAACGCCGCAGGTCTCGGGGTCCATGGGACTCTTCGGCGCGATGGTGCTGGAAGCGCTGTTCACATTCTTCCTCGTCAGCGCCGTCTACGGCACGGTCGTGTCGCCGCAGGCGCAGCGCGTCGGCGGATTCGTGATCGGTCTGGTCGTCCTGGTGTGCGCGCTGGGCGGTGGCGGAGCGCTCACCGGCGCCGTGATGAATCCCGCTCGCGCGTTTGGTCCCGCGCTGGTCGCCTGGGACTGGCACGCGCAGGCCGTCTATTGGATTGGTCCGCTGCTCGGTGCTGCGGCGGCCGCGGGATTGTGGCGCTACCTGCTGCTCCCGCCGGGTGCGACGGATTTGAGGTGATGGGGATCGGCTAAACCCCGGGGCGCCGCCCCGGGGTCAGCCGAGCTGTTCAGCAAGCGTGGGCGCAAAGTAAGTCAGTACGATGTCCGCGCCGGCCCGCCGAATCGCCGTCACTGACTCCCACATCGCTCGTGACTCATCGAGCATGCCCCGTTCCGCCGCCGCTTTGATCATCGCATACTCGCCGCTCACCTGATACGCGCCGAGCGGCGAGCCGAAGCGGTCCTTGGCCCGCCGGATCAGATCCAGAGACGGCCCCGCCGGCTTTACCATCACAATGTCGGCGCCTTCGTCGAGATCGAGCTGGATCTCTTTCATGGCTTCGTCGCCATTCGCCACCGCCATCTGATAGGTCTGGCGATCGCCGAACTGCGGCGTCGAGCCCGCGGCCTCACGAAACGGACCATAGAAGGCGGACGCGAACTTCGCTGCGTACGACATGATGGGCACGTGCGCGAATCCACCCGCGTCGAGCGCTTTGCGAATGCCGGCGACGTGCCCGTCCATCATGTCGCTCGGGGCCACAAGATCGACTCCCGCGCGCGCCTGCATGACGGCGGTCTTGCCGAGCAGGTACACGGACGAATCGTTATCCACGTCGCCGTCCCGGATCACGCCGCAGTGACCGTGATCGGTGTATTCGCAGAGACAGACGTCCCCGATGACCAGCAGATCCGGAACCGCGCGCTTCACCGCGCGGATCGCCTGTTGTACGATGCCCTGATCGTCGTACGCCTCCGAGCCGGTCGCGTCCTTCGTCGCCGGAATGCCGAACAGGATGATTCCGCCCAGCCCGAGCGACGCGGCGCGCTCGGCGTCCTTCACCAACTGATCGACGGACAGCTGCGCCACGCCCGGTAACGACGCGACCGGCCGCCGCAGTCCTTCGCCGTGCGTCACAAAGAGCGGCCAGATGAGCTGGGACGGAGCGACGTGAGTCTCCTGCACCAGGCGGCGTAGCGCCGGGGTGCGACGCAACCGCCGCATGCGACGGATCGGGAATTGGCCGGGGGCCGAGCTCATCGGGCGAGTAAGCTGCCCGCGCCTTCACTTTGGAGCAAGCGCGCGACGGCTTCACCAGCGGCCTCGGGGCGTTTCGGATCGAGATCCGCAGATGCAGTGAGTTGAACTGACCCATCGTTTGCCGTCACTCTTCCGTACAACCTGCTCCCCGCTCCCTGCTCCTTGGAGAACCATGCGGCAACGGGCGCCTGGCAGCCTCCGCCGAGGGCGGCCAACACTGCGCGCTCCGCCGTTACCGCCACCGCGCTCGCTGGATCGTGCAACGGCTGCAAGGCCTTCCGAGTGGATTTGTCATCGTCCCGAATCTCGATGCCAAGAGCACCCTGCCCCGGCGCCGGCATCACGTCGAGCGGGTCGATCACCGAGCCTTTGTCGCCGAGACCCAGTCGCTCGAGCCCGGCAATCGCCAGCAGGGCCGCGTCGAGGCCGTCGTGCGTTTCCACCTTCCGGACTCGCGTGGGCACGTTGCCGCGCAGCGGCACGACTTCGAGATCCGGCCGCAGAAAGCGGACCTGGGCGACGCGCCGCAGGCTGGACGTACCGACGCGCGTGCCGGCCGCCAGATCGAGCAGCGACCGGCCGTTGACCAGCGCTTCGCGCGGATCGTGGCGCGCCGGTATCGCGCCCAGCGCCAGACCCGCCGGCAACGTCGTGGGAAGATCCTTGAGTGAGTGGACCGCCACATCGATGCGGCCGCCCGTCAGCGCGTCCTCGATCTCCTTGGTGAAGAACCCTGTCCCTTCGAGCTCGTGGAGTGGCCGATCCACTTCCGCGTCGCCGCGGGTCTTGATCACGACGATCTCCGCGCGCACACCGTGTGCGGCGAGGCGATCCCGGACCCACTCCGCCTGCCAGCGAGCCAGCTGGCTGCCCCGGGTGCCGAGCTTCACGCGAACCGCCTCGCCAGGCTCTCCACCAATCCTGGGACGGTGTGCGGCTCGGCTTCGATGATGTCGCGTAAGCCCAGCTCGCGGGCGGTGTCCGCGGTGACCGGACCGATCGTCGCGGCGACGAACCTGCCGGAGGTGGCGGCGGGGCGCCCGATCAGATCGACGAAACTGCGTACCGTCGATGACGACGTGAAGGTGACCGCATCGATGCGGCCGCGGGTGATGTCGGCGGCCAGCCCGCTGAGGTCGGCCTGGACGGGCACGGTGCGGTACACGGCGACGGTCTCCACCCTCGCGCCATGTTGCCGCAGGGCAGCGGTGAGTGCTTCGCGTGCATCCTCAGCGCTGGGAATCAGGACACCGGCTCCCGCGAGTGTACCGCCGCTGCGCTCGATCAGCGCCTCCGCCAGCGCCTCCGCGACGAACTCGGCGGGAACGAGCGCAGGGACGACGCCCCGCACCGTGAGCGCATCGGCGGTAGCGGTCCCGATGGCGGCGACGGAGGTGGAGGAGAACACGCGCGGCGTGAGCCCCCACGCGACGAGGCGATCGAACACGATTTGCACGGCGTTCTGGCTGGTGAACACGACCCAACGGTATGCGGAGAGGCCGGTGAGTGCGGCGCGCAGCGCGCCGAGGTTGTCCATCGGTTGAATACGAATGACGGGAGCGAGCACGGTTTCGGCGCCGTGGTCTTGCAGCGCCCGCACCAGGTCGCCGGCCTGTTCACGCGCTCGCGTGACCACAATGCGGCGCCCCTTCAATGATCCGACAGGTGTCATGCTCCCCCGCCGTTGCAATCTCACCGTGGCACAACCCATTATCAAGCAATGCTCCGTTCACTTCGAGCGGCTCTTGGTCGTTTCTGCGCGCGCCGTGCCGCCGCGGCGCAACGCGATGCCCCGCGCCGCGCGCTCGCCTGGCTGCGGCTCGGCTGCAAGCTCGCGCCCGGTTTCGCCGATACCTATCCGGCGCTGGTGCATCTCTCCCGTGCGCTCAACGATCGCTGGGGCGCAGTCGAAGCGGCGCGCACGGCTAGCGTGCGCTTTCCCGATCATGCGGACGCGTGGATGCTGCTCGGCGAGGCTCTCCAGATGGTGTTCCGGCAAGACGAAGCGCTCGGCGCGTTCGAGCAGGCGCTAGCGCTCGAGGAACGCGCCGACGCCGCGATGGCCGCGGGCACGCTGTACCAGCGGACCGGCCGCTTCCCCGAAGCCGCTGCGCGCTTCGCCCGGGCCTACGCCGCAGGGGGCGGTGCTACGGCGCTGTGGCACAACGCGCAGGCGCTCTATGACGCGGGAGATCATGGGGCGGCGGATGAGGCTCTCAATCTGTGGGCGACGCAGGTCCCCGACGGGCACAGCCGGCTGCCCGAGGCGCGCGCGGAGTTACGGGCGAAGGCTGCGGCGCGCGCGCAGGTACAGTGACAGCGCGTAGCCGACGAGGATGACGCCGACCAGGATGTAGGCCGCAATCATGTAGCCGCCGTTCTGCGGTACCGATTCAGGCATGTCCCACCTCTCCAGCCGCCTCCAATTCCTCGCGCAGATAACTGAGCGCGTAGCGTTGCACCATAAACCCCAGATACAGCAGCGTGAATACGCCCAGCGACATTAGCCACGTACTCAGCATGCTGCCCGGTAGCTTAGGGCGGCCGGGTTGGAGCACGATCGGCATGGGGTGGAGCGTCGGAAACATGTAGACGCTCAAATGGATGAAGGGCACCTCGCACATTGCACAAATGCCCAGGACGGCGGCGTACCGGGCTCGCATCGCGGGATCCGCGACGGCGCTGCGCAACAACAAATAGCCGACGTACAGCAGGAAGAGGAACAAGGTGAAGGTCAGTCGCGCATCCCAGGTCCACCACGTGCCCCAGATCGGCTTTCCCCAGATGGGCCCGGTCGTCAGCACGATGGCGCAGAAGATCGTGCCCACCTCCGCCGACGCAGCGGCAAAGCGATCGAGCCGAGGGTCCTTCGTGAAGAGGTAGAAGGCGCTCGAGAGCCCGACGAGGATCATCGCCGTCTCGGCCCAGATCGCCGCCGGCACGTGCAGGTAGAAGATCTTCTGCGCCAGCCCCTGCGACTGCTCGACGGGCGTGTAGGCCAGCGCCCGCAGGTAGACGCCGACCAGCAATAGAAGGGCGATCGCCGTTATCCAGCGTCCCACCTGCACCATTCTCATTCGTTCACCGTGGCGGGAAACAGCATTACCGCGAGCGTCACGAACACGATGTCATAGACCGCCAGCATGTTAAGCCAGCCCGCGATCTCGCTCAAGGGACGGCCCGCGAGCAGGCGTCCGGTCGCGAGCACCGCCCAGCTCAGCGGTGGAATCATGAACGGCAGCAACAACACGGGAAGCAGCAGCTCCGCAAAGCGGGTTCGCACGGTCATCGCGCTGAACAGCGTCCCCACGGCGACGAACCCCACGGTGGCGAGCGCGATCACCGCGATGAGCGGCGCGAGGTACGGCAGTACCAGCACGTTGAAGAACAGCGCCAGCAACGGCACACCGATCAGCTCGATCGTCGCCACAAACACGAGATTCGCGATCAGCTTGCCGAGGTAGATGCTGCTGCGGTCGATGGGCGCGAGCAGCAGACCCTCCAGCGCGTGATTCTCCAGCTCGAGCTGAAACGCGCGGTTCAAGGCCAGGATCGCCGCAAAGGTGAAGGTCACCCATAGGATGCTCGGCGCGAGGTCAAGGTTGGAAACCGCGGTGGGGTCGCGACCAAAGTTGAACACGACGAGCACGAGCACCACGAAGACGGCAACTGAGAGAATCGCGGTGCGCGAACGAAACTCTACGAGCAGGTCCTTGGACGCGACGGCCCAGGCGTGCCGCAGCAGGTTAGGCGATCGCATTGCGATAGTCCTCGCCCACCTGCTCCGGACCGCGCCCGGCGCGCGGGGCAAAGTGCACGAACCGGCCCGCGCGCATGAACGCGACGTGCGTGGCGAGCCCCGTGCCTTCCTCCACGTTGTGCGTCACGAGAACAGTCGCACGACCGGCTGCCGCGTGCCGCGCCAGCAAACGGCTCAGCGCTTCGGCGGCGATGCGATCGAGCCCGGTAAACGGCTCGTCGAGCAGCAGCACAGTGGGGTCATGGACCAGCGCACGCGCGATCGCGACCCGCTGCACGAGTCCGCGGGACAACGCCCGCACGGGGCGGTCGGCGTGCTCTTCGAGCCCCAGTCGGGTCAGCAGGTCGCCGGGAGGTTGTGCGTCGTACAAGGAGGACCAGAAACGCAGATTCTCACGCACCGTGAGCTGCCCATAGAGCTGCGGCTGGTGCCCGATCCAACCGATCGCGCGCCGGCCGCCGTCTACCTGCGCGCGGCCGTGCTGTGGCTGGATCAACCCTGCGAGAACTTTGAGGAGGGTAGTCTTGCCGGCGCCGTTCGGGCCGAACACGGCAAGCGTTTGGCCGGGCTGCACGCTGAAGGAAACGTCGTCGAGGGCCCTGACCGCACCGAAGCTGTGGCGCAGTTCCTCAGCCAGCAGCATCGATCGCGGCCGCGAGCTCGCTCAGTTCGTAGGGTTTGACGAGATACCGGCTGTGCCCCAGGTCGAGCACATTCATCAGCGGCTCCATGCTCACGTACGCGGTCGT
>DATGVC010000067.1:0-2747 GCA_035300745.1 Gemmatimonadales bacterium
GTCCAGTTAGCGTAGTCGGGGGGGAAGTCACGGCCAATCGCGACGCCGATGCCATAGGGGATGAGGAGGATGAGACCCGCGCCGAGTGCGGCCGTGCGGCCCCACGACAGCGCGCCCAGGCGTTCAAAGGCAGCGAGCGCCCAGCCGACGCCCAGGATCGGCACGACGATCGCGCCCACGCCGAACACCTGCCACAGCGCGCTGCCGATCGTCCGTCCCCAACTTCCAGTGAGCGCCACCGGCAGCAGCGTCAGGCCCAGGAAGAACCCCACCAGCAGGGCCGCGATGCCGATGAGCTCTTGTCGAGCCTTGGGATTCATGCCGCGATGCGGCGATCCGCGTAGACGGGAACGATCGAGAGCCGGTCGGGATTGGCGCAGACCTTCACGTCGTCCCCCAATCCCGCCTCGCCGAGCTGCCGCGCGGCGTCACTCGCGCCGAGCGCGTCCTGCCATCCGCCTTGCTGCGCCGCGAGATCGAGCGAGACCTGAGCGGCGTCGTTGAGGGTGAGCTTCTTCGGCGGCACGCCTTTTTTCACCGCTTTGATCAGGCGCCCGGCGGTGTAGGCATCCTCCAGGGCGAACTGCTTGTCGCGCCCCGCGCAGATGATGACGAGATCGCCGCGCTCGGTGAACAGATGGCGGGCCCGCTCGGCTACGGCCGTGAAGTTCAGCGCCGCCGCCACCAGCACCGGATCGCCGCCCTGCGCCGCCAGCAGCGCCGGCGTGCCGTTGGTCGTGGCCAGGAACAGTGTCTTCCCGCCCACCGCCTCCGGCGTCATCTCGCGCGGCGAATTGCCCAGCGCAAACCCTTCGATCTTCAGCAGCCGGCGCTCCCCGGCCAGCACGATCCCGTTCTTCTCCAGATTCGAGGTGAGCCGGACCACCTCGTCCGAGCTGGCCGCGGGGACGATGGCCTTGGCGCCGGCGGCAAGCGCGGTGACGATCGTGCTCGTCGCGCGCAGCACGTCAATGACGACAACCGCTCGGCCGGTCAGATCCCCCGCATTCAGGCCGAGTGGTGTGTGGTAAACGTCAATCTTCATGTTTGATCTTTAAGGAGGTGCGGCTCGCGCTCGAGGAATTTCGTGTCGACCGTGCCCGCGACGAAGTCCGGGTGGCGCATGACCCGGCCCAGAAACGGAATCGTCGTGGTCACGCCCTCAATGATAAACGAGTCGAGTGCCTGGCGCATACGGGCGAGCGCCTCCGTCCGCGTGTTGCCGTGCACGATCACCTTGGCGAGCAGGGAGTCGTAGTAGGGCGGGACGGTGTAGCCCGCGTAGATATGCGTGTCCACCCGCACACCCGGCCCGCCGGGCGGATGATACGCGGTGATCAATCCCGGCGAGGGCTGGAAGTTCCGACTCGGATCTTCGGCGTTGACGCGGCACTCGATCGCATGGCCGCGCAGCCGGTGGCCGTTCATCACGAATGACAGCGGGGCTCCAGACGCGACGGCGATCTGCTCCTTCACGAGGTCGAAGTTCGTGCACATCTCCGTCACCGGATGCTCGACCTGGATGCGCGTGTTCATCTCCATGAAGTAGAAGGAGCCGTCGCTGTCGAGCAGAAACTCGATCGTCCCCGCCCCCACGTACCCGATCGCTTCCGCGAGCTTCACCGCCGCGTCGCCGATGTCCTGGCGCAGCGTCTGGTCCACCGCGGGCGACGGCGCTTCCTCGACGAGCTTTTGGTGGCGTCGCTGCACCGAGCAGTCGCGCTCGCACAGGTGCATCACCTTGCCGTGCGTGTCGCCCATAATCTGGATCTCGATGTGGCGCGGGCGCGCGAGGTACTTCTCGATGTAGACCTCATCGGAGTTGAAGGCGGCGAGCGCCTCCTGTTTGGCGAGCGTAAATGACTGCGCGAACTGATCGGCATCGGTGGCGACGCGCATCCCTTTGCCGCCGCCGCCGGCGGCCGCCTTGATGATGACCGGGAATCCGATTTCGCCGGCGACCTGCTGGCCGTCCTCGAGCGACCCCACCGGGCCGGGTGACCCCGGCACGGTCGGTACGCCCTGTTCCTTGGCGAGCTGGCGAGCCGCCGCCTTGTCGCCCATCTGCCGGATCTGATCCGGCGTCGGCCCGATGAACGCGATGTTGGACGCGCTGACTTTTTCGGCGAACTCCGGGCTTTCCGCGAGGAATCCGTAGCCGGGATGAATCGCGTCGGCGCCGGTGATTTCGGCAGCGGCGATGAGGCGTGGGATGTTGAGATAGCTGTCGCGGCTGGGCGCGCGGCCGATGCAGACGTCGTCGTCGGCGAAGCGGACGTGCAACGACTCGCGGTCCGCTTCCGAGTACACCGCCACCGTCTCGACGCCCAGCTCTTTGCACGCGCGGATCACCCGCAGGGCGATCTCCCCGCGGTTCGCGATCAGCACTTTCTTGAACATCAGGGCGTCAGCTCGATCGCCCCGGCCGCGTCGGCCCCACCCAGCCGGTTCCCCGACGAATCGACACCCGACACCTTCAGCGCAAACTCGCTCGGGTTCGTCGCGTAGAAGATCGCGCTCTCGTAGCTGATGACGCCTTGCTGGTACCACTGGAAGAGCGACTGGTCGAAGCTTTGCATGCCGTACTGGATCGAGCCTTCGGCGATCAACTCGGGGATGTTGAGCAGCTTGGACAGATCGCGGACGTTATCGGCCACCGCCGCGGTGTTGATGAGGATCTCCGCCGCCGGGACGCGGCCGCGACCGTCCTTGCGGGGCACGAGCCGCAGCGACACGATCGCCTGGAG
>DATGVC010000068.1:0-27277 GCA_035300745.1 Gemmatimonadales bacterium
ACACCGCCTGCCCTCACGCTCGGTCCCGCCGCGGCAATCTGGAATCCCGCTCAGACACAAGACAGTGCCCGGCTGCAACTCGCGGTGGAGGCGATTCAGACGCCCGTCGCAGTCGATGCGACCGGTCTCATCGCGACCGTGCGCGTCCCCGTCGGCTCGATTGGACAGCTGGGGCTACTCTACGGCCGCGTCGGTTTGAGCGACGTCACGCAGACGATCGATAGCCCAGACCCTACGGGCAGCGTGGTGCCGGTATACACGTTCGCGGTCGGCGCCACATGGTCGCGCCGCGTCGGCGCAACGAGCGTAGGGGCGACGCTCGCGTTTCACGAAACTCGTCTCGACGTCGCGCGTGCGGACCGGTGGACGATCGATGTGGGCGCGAGCCGGATGTTCATCGGTGACCGGCTGCGCGTGGCCGCCGCGACACACTTCTTTTCTTCGCTTAAGACCAACGATCCTGCGCAGGATGTCTATGCAGGCATCGAGGGTCGGATCTGGCGGGGCCCGCTGGCCAGCGACCGTGTGGTCGTTCGCGGGCGATACGGAATCTCCTTTGCGCACGGATTCGCCGTGGATCACCAATTCGGGGTGGGCGCCGAGTTCGCAAAGACCGTCGCGCTCGATCTCATGCTGGCCCGCGAGGGCGGCTACAGCGAGGGGCACCACCTGCGGCCTGTCGCCGGCTTGTGGCTCGTCATCGGCAAGTATCGCATCACCCTGGCGCGTGACGCCGGCATCAACGACCTCGGCTCGGCATACCGCGTTGGCGTGGACATGCGTTTCCGGTGAGCGTCGATCTCCTGAGTCTTCCGCCGGAGGCGGCGCGCGCCGAGCTCGAGGCATGGCTCGCCCAGCGCGGCGAGCCGCCGTTTCGCCTGCGCCAGGTGTTTCCGCGTCTCTGGCAGCGGCCGGTCGGCCGCTGGGCCGAGGCCACAGATCTCGCTGTCCCGCTGCGAGCGGCGTTGGATGCGTCACTTCCGTTGCGCAGATTGACGCTGCGTACCCATCAAGTTTCCAGCGACAGCACCGAGAAGTTTCTCTGGGCTCTGGATGACGGCGAAGCCATCGAATCTGTTCTGATACCCGAGGGCAAGCGGCGCACCCTGTGCATTTCGTCGCAAGCCGGGTGCGCGCTGGGGTGCGTCTTCTGCGCCACGGGACGCATGGGATTTCGGCGCAATCTCTCCGCCGGGGAAATCGCCGGGCAGGTCCGCGAGCTGGTGCTGCGCGATCCCGCCCTCAAGCCCACGAACATCGTGTTCATGGGGATGGGCGAGCCGCTGCTCAACTGGGATGCGGTGGACGCGACGCTCACGATCCTCAATCAGCCGGAGGGGTTGGGCATCGGCGCGCGCCACATCACCGTTTCAACGGTGGGAATTCTTCCCAACCTTGCAAAGTTCGCGCGGCGCAGCGAGCAGTTCCGGCTTGCGGTGTCGCTGCATGCGCCCGCCTCAGCGCTGCGGCGAGAGCTGATGCCGATCGAAAAGAAGTACCCGCTGCCCGAGCTGATGGAGGCGCTGAAACAGTTCCGGCGCCGGGTGACCCTTGAGTACGTGCTGATCGGTGAGAAGAACGACTCACTTGAGATCGCCGATCAGCTGGCGAAGCTCGCGAAGCCGCTCGAGGCGCTCGTGAACCTGCTGCCGCTGCATCCCGGCGGCGCGCCGGACCTCACGCCCAGCACGCGGGCGCAGATGCTCGCCTTCGAACGGCGCCTGAAACAGCGGGGCGTGGAAGCGGTGTTGCGGCGCAGTCGCGGCCTGGATATCAGCGCGGCCTGCGGCCAGTTACGGGTGGAAGTCGAGGCCGAGGAGCACGCTCACATCGAGTAGTTTCGCGCTGTCGAGTTGCACCTCGACGCGCCCCTGCCCCAGCGCTGCACGCACGCGCTCGCCAACCTTCTGCGCGCCCCGTCGCACGATGATGCGGGTGGAGTCGAGCCTGCTTTCGGACGCGTTACCGAAGTAGACCACGTCCATGCCCGCTCGCCGCAGCAGCCGCGTGCCAATGCGGGCATCCCCAGCCCGCCCGTTTGCGTTCAGGACCTCGACGGTGATTGCCGGACTCCGGTCGCCTGGTATGGGATGAGTCTGCGTCGAATCTCCACCGCAACCGGCGACAACGACAGCAGCGGCGAGGAGCGCTCGGGTCTTCATGACTGTCCGGCCGTCAGACCGTCAGACCGTCCGACTAGTTGATTCCAGAAGGCGACCGTTTCCGGGGCCAGCCGCCACCCTGACCGCAGCACCCACTCGATTCTGCGGCGTGCCACTTCCCGCAGGACGACATCTCTCTCGATCGGAACACGCTGCGCCAACGCGGCGCGATCCGCGGCGATAGAATTGCGCCCCGGCTCCAGGAAGTCCGCCAGATACAACATCCGCCCCACGTCATCCCAGGCAGCCGAGCCCACGGTGTGGTAGCGAATCGCGTCCAGCACACCGCGGTCCCGCTCCCCATCTGCTGCCGCCCGATCAGCCGCGGTCGGCCCGTGTGCGAGCGGATCGCCAAGTGGAGCATCGCGCAGCGCGTCATGCAGCCAGCCGGCGCGGAGCCAGCGGTCCCGCTCGTCCGGATCGACGTGTATCGCGTCCGCCCAACTGCGTAACTGCGCGACGACCCGCTCGATATGGGCGCGACGCGCTGCAGACACCTGCGCCCATGCCGGCAGGCTCACGGCGTGACTCGGGGGTCCGCGCCGATGCCTTCTCCCAGGACGACGTTGTCGAGGAGGCGCGTCTTGCCGACGCGGGCCGCCACCACGGCGACCGTATGTGCGGTGACTCGGCTGACCGGCTGCACGTTTTCGTCGACGAGCGCACAGTATTCCGGGATCACGCCGGGGGCGTGCATCGCTTCCAGGCCGGCGCGTTGCACCCTCATCGGATCCGCTTCGCCGCCACGCCAGGTTTGCTCGAGTGTCCGCAGCGCGCGCGACAACGCGAGTGCGGAGCGTCGCTCGTCCTGGTTGAGGTACGTGTTGCGGGAGGACAGGGCGAGACCATCCAACTCGCGCACGGTCGGCGCGATGTCGATGGTGAGTCCGACATCGAGGTCCTGGACCAGCCGTTTGACCAGCATCGCCTGCTGAAAATCCTTGCGGCCGAACACCGCGACGTCCGGCTCGACGATGTGAAACAGCTTGGCGACCACGGTGAGTACGCCCGTGAAATGACCCGGGCGAGCCGTGCCTTCGAGCGTCTCGGCGCTGGGCCCAGGTACGACACGCACTCCCGGTTCCGCGGGATACATCGCCGAGGCGTCCGGCACGAACAGACAATCGACCTCGCGCGCCTCGGCCAGTTGCCGGTCGCGCGGTAGATCACGTGGGTAGCGGGCCAGGTCTTCGCCGGGGCCGAATTGCAGCGGGTTGACGAAGATGCTCACGACCACGCGGTCGGCCAGCTCGCGGGCGCGGTCCACGAGCCGGAGATGGCCCTCGTGGAAATAGCCCATGGTGGGAACGAAACCGATCGTGTGACGGCGAGAGCGCTCGGCGCGAGACCAAGAGCGCATCTCGGAAATGCTGGAGAGCTCGCGCAACTAGAACTCGCGCTTCTTCATCTCCGAAAAGAAGTCGCGACGCTCGATGTCATCGTCCGTGGTGTCCGGCGGGAGCGTCGGGTCATAGCGCTTGCGCGCCTTCGGCTTGGCCTTCGCGGCCTTCGCCATATTTTTCTTGATCAGCTTGGCCAGCTTTTCGTCGTCTGACTTCGACATTGCGTCGGTCTCCCCGAGAATGTGCACTCCAATTTAATATCACTTCCCGAAAGAATGCTCCGGTCCCGGGTAGCGGCCCTCACGCACCTCCGCCGCGAAGACCCGCGCCGCCTCCCGCACATCCTCCGCCAGCGCGGCGTACTTCTTGACGAACTTGGCGGAGAACTGATCGTTCAACCCGAGCATGTCGTGCAGCACGAGCACCTGTCCGTCGCACGCCGGCCCGGCGCCGATGCCGATCGTTGGAATCGACAGCGCTTTGGTGATGGTGGACGCGAGCGGCGCCGGCACGAGCTCCAGCACCACCGCGAACGCCCCCGCATCCTGGAGTGCCGCGGCGTCGGCCTTGAGCCGACCTGCCTCCGCGTCGTCGCGGCCCTGCACGCGATAGCCGCCCAACGCGTGCACCGATTGCGGCGTGAGCCCGAGGTGACCCATCACCGGGATCCCGATATCCACGAGCCGCCGGACGGTTGCGGCCATCGGCTGCCCGCCTTCGATCTTCACGGCGTGGCAGCCGGTTTCCTTCATCGCGCGGCCGCAGTTCCGCAACGCATCCTCAGGCGACACCTGATAACTCAGGAACGGCATGTCGCACACCACCATGGCGCGCTCCGTTCCGCGCCGCACGATGGTGGTGTGATAAATCATCTGATCGAGCGTCGCCGACAGTGTGGACGGCGCGCCCGCGAGCACCTGGTTCAGTGAGTCACCGACGAGCAGGATGTCGATGCCGCTGGCGTCGAGCAGGCGCGCGAACAGCGCATCGTAGCACGTGAGTGCGACGATCCGCTCGCCCTTCTCCTTCATCTCCAGCAACGCGCGCGTCGTGACGCTAGACATGTTCCCCTTCCAGCTCGGCGATCTCCCGCTGCCAGAAATCTCGGTTGGGAAGCTCGGGATGGGGAATCGTCAGATCCGGCTGCCGCACCGTGTGGGCGCCGTATCGCACGATATCGAGGTCGAGCGTCCGCGGTCCCCAGCGCTCGCGTCCCTTCCGTTCTCTCCCGCGCTCCGCCTCGATCCGCCGGCAGTGCGCCAGCAGCTCCGCCGGCGGCAACGTCGTTTCGAGCAGAACCATTTGGTTCAAATACGTCGGCTGCGCAACCGGCCCGATTGGCGCGGTCTCCTCGATCCGTGACGCGGCCACCAGACGTGTCCCTGGCAGCGCGCCCAGGCGCTCGCGCGCGTGCGCCAGGTGCGCCGCGCGATCCCCCACGTTGGAGCCGAGGGCCACGAAGGCTCGTTCAATTGACGTTGGCGAACCCGCGAGTCAAGTCACGCAGCATGGTGGCCACCTGTTCCAGGTCACGGGTAGCGCGCTCGAGGTCGGTGAGTCCCTCGGCCGCCTGGACCGCGCGGGTGGCCACGTCATCGGCCTCGACGCGGTTTTTTCCCGCAATGCTCGCCACGGCGTTGATGCGCTCGCGCAGGCGCGCGAACGCCTGATCCTGCTCTCCGGCCGCCGCCGTAATACGGCCCGCGTGCGCCGTGGCCTCCGCGGTGGCGGCAACGATCGCGTCGAGCGCTTCGAGCGCCGCGGCGGACAGCTCCTCCACGTCGCCGAC
This sequence comes from Gemmatimonadales bacterium, assembly GCA_035300745.1. Classification (GTDB taxonomy): domain Bacteria; phylum Gemmatimonadota; class Gemmatimonadetes; order Gemmatimonadales; family GWC2-71-9; genus 20CM-2-65-7. The sequence continues at coordinate 5,295 of DATGVC010000068.1, forward strand.
GTTGACCTGTCCGCGACGCATCTGCTCGACGACTTCGCCGACTTGCGTATGGATGTCCTGCACCAGATCGCCCGCCTCCGCCGCCGCGCTCGCGCTCTGCTCGGCGAGCCGTCGCACCTCGTCGGCGACGACGCCGAACCCCTTGCCGTGTTTGCCCGCGCGCGCCGCCTCGATGGCGGCGTTCAGCGACAGCAGGTTGGTCATGTCGGCGAGCTCGCGGATTGACGCGATGAAGCCGGTGATGCGGCGGCTCATCTGCCCGAGCTGCTGGACCTTGCTCGAGCTCTCACCGACGAACGCCTTGAGGGCGACGAGGCGCTCGATCGCCTCGCGAATCTGCGTGCGGTTGCGGCTTGCGACGTCGCTGGCCGCCGTCGATGCGCGGGCGGCGCCGGCGCCGTCATCGGACACGCGGCGAGACACCTGCGCCAGGCTCTCCGTCGCTTCCAGCCCCCCCGACACTTCGCCTTCCTCGCGGCGCACGCCCTCGCGAATCACGCCCGTCGCCTGTGCGACCGCGGACGCCGCGCCTTTCAGGGTTTCCGCCGTCTGGGCGATCGTGGCGAGCTGGCGCGTCATGCGCTCGACCGTCTCGACCAGCGGGCGGCGCAGGTCGGTGATATGTACCGCGGTAGCGAGCTGGCTGGCGAACGTCGTGATCGTCAGGACGTCCTGGCGGCGGTAGCAGTTCTTCTTGTGGTGCTCGATCTCCAGCGTCCCAATCACCTGATCGCCGAACTTGAGGGGCACGATCACCAGGCTTTGGACTTCGAGCGGAGCGTCGGCGACCCGCTTGTCCCGCGTGACATCGTCGATGACGACCGTCTCGCCGCTCGCCGCAACGGCGTGGCGCAGGACGGTCGTGTCCTCGGACGGCTCCCCCCGCCCTTCACGGCCCCGTTCGGAGCGATGCACCAGCGACATCACGCCGTCGTGCAAGCGATAGATCCGGAAGTCGCCCCAGTCCACCAGTCGGTTCGCCAGCCGCTCGATCCGCTGGAAGGAATCTGCGAGACTGATGTTCGCCGTAATCACCGCTTCCATGGCGTGGATCTTGTTCAGCTCTTCGGCGGAGATGGCCTCTTCGATCATTTGTTTGAGGAGCAGACCGAGGAACGTGAGGACGAGGCCGACGAGGAGCCATGCACCGATTGACCAGGCCACAACGGCGCCGACGAAGATCGTGGTCGCGAGCAAGGTCGCTGCGTAGGCGATCACCTCGTAGCGCACGATCATCAGTCGCTCCGACGGCTCCAGCTTGGCGCGGATGATGAGCGTGAAGTAGAAGAGCACGCGGCCGAATACGAAATACGCGAGGGCGTAGCCCGCGAGGCCGGGCAGCAGCTCGATGCTCAGGACCGGTGCACTGTTCGGCAGGTCGAGCCAGTGCAACGCCGCCGCATAGACCCCGTATGCCGCCACCAGCGTGATGACTTCGCGACCGAGGTTGATCCACGCGACGCGCAGCGGTTTCCGTTGCCACAGCCAGTCGGTGATGACGGTCGCGCCGGCGAGCGCGAGCGCGGTGGCCGGTACGCCGACGAGCAGGCTGCCGGCCAGCCCGACCAGTGCGGTCTGCGTCAAATACGAGTACTTGCTCAGCGGAACGGAGAGACCGCGCAGCGCCACCGCGCTGCCGAAGAGCACGACCATCTCGGGGATCTGCCTCAGCCAGCGGGGATCGGCGGCGAGCACCACGATCAGCAGGGCCGTGCCCACCCACCCGAGCCCCTGACTGTAGAGCGCGACGAAGCGGGCGACCCTCATCCGTGGACCGCCGCCGCTAACTCGCGGGTGAGTCGTTCCATGCCCGCGATCCCGCCCCGAGCCAGCGCATCCATCAAGGCGCTGCCGACGATCACGCCATCAGCCGAGCGCGCCGCGGCGGCCGCTTGCGCCGGCGTGCCGATGCCGAAGCCGACCGCCACCGGCAGATGAGGTGGACTCGCCTTCCGGATGCGTTGCACCTGGGCATCGAGATCGGGCGGCACATCAGTCCGTGCCCCGGTGACGCCGAGTCGAGAGATCAGATAGACGAAACCGCTGGCTCCCGTGAGTGTGATCTTGAGTCGCGCCGCATCGGTGGTCGGCGCGACGAGACGAATCAGGGCGAGCGAGCTGCTCGTTACGGTTTTCTCGACGACGGGGTCGGCACCCGCGGGAAGATCGGTGAGCAACACCCCCGCCGCCCCGGCTTCGTGCGCTTCTTTGGCGAATCGCTGCACACCATACGCCAGCACCGGATTGAGGTAGGTCATGATGATGACCGGCACCTCGAGCGCGGCCTCACGGACGAGGGCGAGCACGCGGAGCACCGTCATGCCCTGCTGCAACGCGGTTTGGGTCGTGCGCTGGATCGTCGGTCCATCCGCGAGCGGGTCCGAGAAGGGCACGCCGACTTCGACGAAATCGGCTCCCGCCGCCGCCACGGCTCGGATCGCCTCGAGCGATTGGGCGGGGTTGGGAAAGCCGGCGGTCAGGTACGGAATGAGCGCCCGCGTCTTGCCGAGCGCTCGCCACCGCGCCGCGATGACGTTCTCAGACAAAGTAGTCGCTGACGTTGATGCCGTATTTGACCGGGTCGGTGACCTTGACGATGGTGCGCGGGAAGTTGCCGTTGGCGTCTTTCTCCGAGAGATCGACGACGGTACCGGGGTTCAGGAGCGCGCCGTCCGGTGTCGTGACGAGACGAACCACCGGCCGGTGGACGTGGCCCACGTCGGGATTCGCGCCGTGCACCAGCGCGACCTCGTAAGTGTCGAGAATGACGCACGTGCCTACCGGGTAAATCCCGATCAGGTTGATGAATGCCTTTACGACGACCGAGTCGTAGCCGCGCCGCGGATTCTCCCACATCTCCTTGAGGACCTGATCCGGCTGGATCGGCACCGTCTGGTACACGCGCCGGCTCGTCGCCGCGTCAAAGCCGTCGGCGACCGCGATGACTTTGGAGTAGATGGACAAGGTGCGGCCGCGGATCGACTTGGGATACCCGGTCAGGTCGATCTTCATGTGGTGCTCGTAGGCGACCACCATGCCGCGGTAGGGGATCTCGCCGTAGCCGCGCAGCCCGAAGAGCGTCAGCACCCCCAGCCAGGGGTGCGCCTGCATGATCCGCCACTCCTCTTCGGTGAGGCCCCCTTCCTTATTCAGGACCTCCAGCGGCACGCGTGACTTGCCGACATCGTGAAAGAGCGCCGCCATGCCGAGATCGTATAGCTGCAGCTTGGTCAATCCCAGCTTGCGTCCCAGCGCGACCGAGAAGATGCAAACGTTGACCGAATGGGTGAATGTGTATTCGTCGTAGTCGCGCAGCGTGGTCAGCCCTACGAGCGACGACTCGTTGTTGAGCACCTGGTCCACGATCGCCTGAACCGCGCGTTTCACCTTCTTCACGTTCGCGGTGCGGCCCATGCGAATGCTGTTGATGACCTCTTTCGTCACCGCGACCGAGCGCGCGTACGTGCGCTTCGCCGCTTCCTTCTGCCGCTCCTCCTCCTCGACGTCCTCCTCGGCTTCGAGCGGCGGCTCGACGCCCACATGGGAGACACCGCCGTCAGTCAGTTTCTGCGACAGCTCGAACAGCTTGTTGGGATTCGCTTCCTTGGCCGCATAGGCAAGGAGCAGCGAAACGAAGACCTGGAGCTGCCGCCGGTCGACCCCTTCATCGATGCGGACGGCGCCGATCCCACACTGCTGGAGGACGTTCAGGATATGCGAGAATGACGCGTAGTTATCGAGGTCGAGTCGCAGCCGCGTCGAATTGACGAAGATGAATTCGCCCTGGAGCCGGATCTCGAGTTCGCGTTCCACGTCCAGCAGCTGTTTGGTTGTCGCCGCGAGATCATCCAGCGCCTTCTGGACCTGGGTGTTCTCGATCGGATAGAGCTTGAGTGACCGGAACGCCGTGTAGAGGACGACGAGCAAGTCACGCCCGGCATGGCGCAGGAAGCCGTCCGTCGTCTGGACGGTCTCCATCATCGAGGGCCGCTTCCCTCCCGGTGCCGTCATGCTCCTGCCGTCCCTACGTCACGCAGCGCGCGGTTGACCGCGTTGCGCACCAGCGGCTCCTTGTCCTGCGATACCTTTTGTAGGATTTCCCGCGCCGCTGGTGTGCGGATCTTGCCGAGCGCCATCGCCGCGCAGGCCCGTGTCTCGGGGTCTTCCTTCCGTGAGAGCAGACCGCCTTTGGCCACCAACAGCTTTTCGAGCGTACCAATCCCTGACTCGCCGGCCATTGCGCCGTACGCTTCGAAGAACGTCATCTTTTCGGTCAGGTCCGCGTCCTTGAGCTTGTTGCCGACGACCGCGGCTTCGATGCGGGGGAACGCATTCCTGTGGCCGCGCTGGCCGAGGAACTTGACGGCCGTGATGCGCACGTCCCGCTCGACATCGTCGATCGCTTTCTCGAGCAGGCGCGTCGCACCCGGGCTGGCGATGGTCGTCAGCGCCTCCACAACGGCGAGCTTCAGGTCGCGCTCGCCGCGCTCCAGCAGCGGCCCCATCCCCTCGGGCGCTCCCGGCAGCTTGAGCCGCCCCGCGAGCCGGACCATCTCGAGCTGGACGGTGGGATCGGCACTGGCGAGCGCCTTGAGGACTTCTGCGGCATGGGCCTGTGCCAACCGCTCCGCCGAGCTCTGCACGAGATTCTTCACCCGCTCGTTGCCAAGCTTGGGGAGCCAACCCATGAACGTCCCGAGGGCCTCGGCGCGCAGCTCGCCGAACAGCTCGCTCAACTCGTCTTCGGTGGGGTGGCTCGTCGCTTCATCGAGCGACTGCAACAGCTGGGACAAGGCATCGGGCTGCGACAGCCGAGTCGGGAGCGCCTCCAGAATCTGACGATGTTCGGGAATCAGCTCGCGGGCGCGCTGCAAAATGACTTTGCATTCGCGAAGAATGAAGGCGACCGAGCGGAAGTCACCTGCCCCCAGCAGATACGGGATGAAGTTCTCGATGATGGAGATCAGCTCGGCGCGGACGGTGCCGTAGGTCTGCAGCTCCAGCAGATCGAACAGCATCGCGAGCACATTGCCGCGCAGGTCCTGCGCATATTCGCGCTCGACCTCCTTGTGGAGATACTCGATCTCCTTGTCGTCCAGGAAATAGAGCGTCGTGTCAAAGTCGTCGATCGAGACCAGGCCTTCGCGCTTCGGCGGCGCTTCTTCTTCTACCTGCCGGCGCACGGTCGTCGAATCCATCGAGCCGCCATCGCCGCCCGGTGTGCCACCCCCACCGCCGATGGTGGGGGCGCCCTTCTCCGCGCGCTCGATCGGCACCGCGTTTTCGCTGGCGAGCTCACGGAACGTGTAGGTGACGAACTGGAAGTCTTCGGCCCAGAGCAACGTCAGGAGATCGTCGGGCGCGTCTGCCTGAAGATTCTTCGCCTGCTGCAGCACCGCGAGAAAGCGCACGATCTCTGCTTCCTCGACGCCCGGTTTGAACGTGAGCGACCGGACGCCGTCCTTGTACAGCGTCCAGGCGATACTCTCGTTGCGCTGTTCCTGGCTGTAGATAGGGTTATCCTCCCACCGCATCTCGGTTTCGCCGATGTCGAAGATCAGATCGTCGGTCGCTTGCCAGATCTGGCGGAAGGCGGTGCGGATGTTATCGACGGCGCGCTGATAGACGGGATTGTTCGGGAGGTAGAGCTGCGTCGCCCGCATCCCCTTGCTGACGACCTGCATCAGCTCCTCGACCTGTGACGGCGGGAGGGCCAGCTCGGGGATCTGGGCCTGGGGATTCGTCAGAGCGCTGCTCCCGTAAGCTCGGCGACCATGGCGACGTCCTTGTCGCCACGGCCACTCAGGTTGATCAGGATGAGTTCATGAGAGGCTCGCTTCGCCTTCAGCACCCAGGCGATCGCGTGGGCGCTCTCGAGAGCCGGAAGAATGCCTTCCAATCGCGACAGGGCGGCGAAGGCGTCCAGAGCCTCCCGATCCGTCACGGCTTCATACAATACGCGACCCGTGTCCTTCAGGTAAGCATGCTCGGGGCCGACGCCGGGATAGTCGAGACCGGCGGAAACACTATGCGCCGGCTGGACTTGTCCATCCGCGTCCTGCAGCAGATAGCTCATGCTCCCGTGGAAGACGCCGGGCCGTCCCGCGCCAAGGGTGGCGGCGTGCCGGTGACTCGTCACGCCTTCCCCGGCGGCCTCGACGCCGACGAGCTGTACCGTCTTGTCGTCCAGAAATCCCGCGAAGATGCCGATCGCGTTCGAGCCACCGCCCACGCATGCGACCACCGTGCTCGGCAGCCGGCCGACTTGCTCCAGCATCTGGGCGCGCGCCTCCCGCCCGATCACCGACTGGAAGTCGCGGACCAGACGCGGGAACGGGTCGGGTCCCACGACCGAGCCGATGATATAGTGCGTCGATGTGACGTTCGTGACCCAGTCGCGCAGCGCTTCATTGGTGGCGTCCTTCAGCGTGCGCGTGCCAGACGTAACTGGGACGACCTTCGCGCCCATCAACTCCATGCGGTAGACGTTGAGCCGCTGCCGCCGCATGTCCTCTTCGCCCATGTAGACCACGCAATCGAGACCGAACCGCGCGCACACCGTCGCGGTCGCGACGCCGTGCTGCCCGGCACCCGTCTCCGCAATGATGCGTGGCTTGTTCATGCGCTGGGCCAGCAACACCTGTCCGAGCGTGTTGTTGATCTTGTGAGCGCCGGTGTGGTTCAAGTCCTCGCGTTTCAGCAGGACCCGCGCACCAACCTGGGCGGACAGCCGCGGAACCGCCGTGATCGGTGTCGGACGTCCGACGTAGTTCTTGAGTAACCCCTCGAGCTCGGTCCAGAATCGCGGATCGTTGCGAGCCGCATCGTACACGCGGGCAAGCTCTTCGAGCGCGTGCATCAGCGTCTCGGGGACGTACCGGCCACCGTAGGGGCCGAATCGACCGGTCTCAGTTGCGGTCATGGGTTCCGATTATGTCTCGTCACTCCGGTCAGCGCGTTCACTGCTTGCTCGGGATTGGCCTGCCGCGCGACGCTCGTTCCGACCAGTACCAAGTCCGCACCGGCCGCTGCCAGACGTTCGACGTCCGCGCGCGTGTCCACACCGCTCTCGGCGACGACTTGGATGCCCGCCGGTACTTGACCAATGAGTGCCTCAGCGCCTCGCAGGTCCACCACCAATGTGTCGAGATCGCGAGCATTGACGCCGACCACGCTCGGCCCGGCGGCGAGTGCCGCATCCAGCTCCGCGGCGGCGTGCACTTCGATCAGCGGCACCATGTCCAACCACCGCACCATGCTGGCGAGTCCGTCCAGCTGCCGGGCGTTCATAATGCGCGCGATAAGCAGGACGGCGCTCGCTCCGGCCGCCCGCGCTTCATGGATCTGGACCTCGTTGATCACGAAGTCCTTGCGAAGCACCGGAGCGGTAATGGCGGCCGCGACGCTCCTGAGGTCATCAATCGATCCTCCAAAGTGCGGTTCGTCGGTAAGCACCGAAACCGCGACGGCACCGCCGCGCACATACGCCCGCGCGTGTGCGACGGGATCAAGATCTTCGCGAATGGCGCCCTGCGATGGAGATCGCCGCTTCACTTCGGCGATCACTCCGACGGTCGTCACGGGCGCACCCGGAAATGGCCGGATCGGCGGCCCCGCTTGGGCGGCGCGCTCCAACTCACCGGCTCTCTGTTTGAGAGCCTCGACGCGCTTCCGGGTTACCGCCAGAATAGCGTCTAGCGTCGGAGACCGTGGGTTTTCAGGCATCCTTGCGTTCGGGCGATATTCGGGTAGATTACGTTTCGGTATATCTTCGGGAGCCAGTATGCCGGTCACGCGGCGCCAGCGCGAGATCCTCGATTACATCGGAAAACACATCGAAGAGAAGGGGTACGCCCCCAGCTTCGAGGAAATCGCCCGCCAGTTTGGATTCCAATCGCTGGCGACGGTTCATGAGCATCTCACCAATCTGGAGCGCAAAGGGTACATCCGGCGCACCCACAACGAGAGCCGGGCCATCGAAGTCGTGCCGCCCAAGGGGCAGACCGGCGCTACCGAGCTTCCCTTGCTCGGTCTTGTCGCCGCCGGCGCTCCGATCGAGGCGGTCACCGGTGACGAGACGATCGCCGTGCCGGATGAGCTCCTGCCCAGGCGCGGGCGCAGCTACGTCCTGAAGGTGCGCGGCGACTCCATGATCGACGAGCACATCAAGGACGGCGATTACGTCGTCGTTCAGGAACGCAACCAGGCGGACGACGGCCAGACCGTTATCGCGCTGGTCCATGGAGAGGGCGCCACGGTCAAACGCTTCTACCGCGAGCCCGGCGGGTGGATCAGGTTGCAGCCCGCCAACGACACACTGCAGCCGCTGCGGCTCAATGAGCGCGACGTCATCGTGCAGGGCGTGGTCGTCGGCGTCATCAGGAAATACTAGCGGTCGCTTTGCGCAGCCGATCGAGCGCGGCCCGCGCCGCACCCGACGCCACGACCTCGCGCGCGCGACCGATGCCCTCGGCGAGCGAGCCTGCGATGCCCGCCACGTAGATCGCCGCACCCGCGTTGAGCAGCACCGCCGCCAGTCCTGACGGATCGGCAGACCCATTTCCCAGAATTCGCTCCAGCCGCTCCGCATTTGCGGCCGGTTCGCCACCTTGGAGGTCCCCGACGTCCTGGATGCCGAGACGGAAGCGTTCAGGATCGATTTCCCAGCTCCGCACCACGCCGTCCTTCACCTCCCATACGTCGGTCACGCCATGCGGGGAGATCTCATCCATGCCCACGCGGCCGTGGACGACGAGGGCATGCTCGGCGCCGAGGCGCACGAGGGCTTCGGCCACGATCGCCGCGCGATCGCGTTCCGCGACACCGATCACCTGGCGCCGCACGCTGGCCGGATTCGCGAGCGGCCCGACCAGGTTCATGAGCGAAGGCGTCCCCAGTTCACGCCGCACGGCGCTGACGTGCTTCATCGCGGGATGAAAGTTTGGAGCGAACAAAAAGACCACGCGCGCTTCATCCAACACGCGGGTCGCCGACTGCGCGTCGAGGACGATCCGGATGCCTAGCGCCTCGAGTACATCTGCCGACCCGCAGCGCGAGGTGAACGACCGGTTGCCATGTTTCGGGACGACCGCTCCGGCTCCGGCGGCGACGAGTGCGGCGACCGTCGAGATGTTGAACGTAGGGACGCTGCCGCCGCCGGTCCCGCAGGTGTCGACGAGGTGGTCGTGTGCGGCGGTCACTCGCACCATTGCGTTGCGTAGCGCTCGCGCGGCACCGGCGAGCTCATCAGCGGTTTCGCCTTTCGCTCGCAGCCCCATGAGCAGCGCGCCGATCTGCGCCGGAGTCGCCTCGCCGCTCATCACGACGCCGAACACCTCGGCAGTCTGATCTTCGGAGAGTGATTGGCGGTTGGCGAGCGTGGTCAGCGCGCGGCGCAGCGGAGAGTCCATGAGGGATTAAGGCTATCACCCTTGTCAAATAGTGACAACGAGTTGCATCTTTCCCCGCGTGACGAGCCGCCCCTTCCTCGCGGTGATTCAATATGACGGAGGGGGCTTCGCAGGGTGGCAGCGGCAGCCCGTCGACCGTACCGTCCAGGCGGAATTCGAGGCGGTGCTCGAGCGGTTGATGGGCCGCCGGACGCCGGCGACGGGCGCAGGACGCACCGATACGGGCGTTCATGCCCTCGGGCAGGGAGTCAGCTTTCTGGGCAGCGCGCGCTGGGCGGCGCAACCGGGCGATCTGCGTCGTGCACTCAATGCCCTGCTGCCGCACGAGATTTGGGCTCAGCAGGTGCATCTGATGCGGCCCGGGTTCGACGCGCGGCGCAGCGCCACGGCGCGGCGCTACCGGTACCTGATCGGTACAGATGAAGAGGCGGCGTCGCCGTTCCGCAAGCCGTACGAATGGGCCCTGGGTCGAGCGCTCGACGTGAGCTCGCTGGAGAGCGCCGCGGCGGCCCTGATTGGCGAGCACGACTTTCGTGGCCTGGCCGCGGCCGGCGCGAACACCGCCCACTACCGATGCCGCGTGGCGCTTGCGCAATGGGCGCCGCGTGCGGACGGAGTGGGAATGGCGTTCACAGTCGAGGCCGATCGATTCCTGCATCACATGGTGCGCTTTATCGTGGGCACCATGATCGACATCGCGCTCGGCCGGCGCCCCTCGGCGGATTTCCCCCGTCTGCTTGCTGCGACCGATAACCTGGCGGCCAGCCCGCCTGCCCCGCCCCAGGGTCTGTACCTGGCAGCGGTGCAGTATCCTCCGGACCTCTACGCCGAGGAGTCTACGCCATGAAGTTTTTCCTCGACACGGCGAGCCTCAAAGACATCAGCTGGGCGATGCAGGCCGGGCTGATCGATGGCATAACGACTAATCCGTCCCTGCTGTCCAAGCAGGCGGGCGATCTCGATCCGCGCGACGTGCTGAAGGAGATCTGCTCGCTCGTTGACGGGCCGGTTTCAGCGGAAGTCGTCGCCGTCGATGCCGAAGGGATGGTCAAGGAAGGCACCGAGCTCGCGAAAATCGCCGAGAACATCGTCGTGAAAATCCCGATGCTCGAGGACGGCATGATCGCCGTGCGCCGGCTCGCGGCGGCGGGGATCCGCACGAACGTCACGCTCTGTTTCTCGAGCGTGCAGTGCCTCATCGCCGCCAAAGCGGGCGCGTCGTACGTGAGCCCGTTCATCGGGCGGCTGGATGATGTGGGACAAGAAGGAATGGACGTCATCCGCGAGGCCCGGGCCATCTTCGACAACTACAACATCGAAACCGAGATTCTGGCAGCGTCGATCCGCCATCCCCGCCACGTGGTGGAAGCGGCGATGATCGGCGCCGACGTCGCGACGCTGCCGCCCGATGTCCTGAAAAAGCTGCTGCTGCACCCGCTCACCGACCGTGGCCTCGATCAGTTCCTCGCCGACTGGAACAAGCTGGTGGCGCGGGCGAAGGCAGCGGTTTGACCTGGGTCTCCCCGCTCTCGACTCGATACGCGTCCCCCGCGATGCAGGCGCTCTGGGGCGAGCAGCGCCGCGTCGGTCTCTGGCGCCGGCTGTGGCTGGCATTGATGGAAGGCGAGAGGGCGATGGGCCTCGACATTCCGGACGCCGCGCTGACGCAGCTCAGCGCCCATCTGGATGACGCGGACCTCGACAAGGCCGCCGAGTACGAGCGGCGGCTGCGCCACGACGTGATGGCCCATATCCATCACCTCGGCGATCAGGCTCCGGCCGCTCGGCCGTTCATCCACCTGGGCGCGACGAGCGCCTATGTGACCGACAACGCCGACCTCATCCTGATGCGCGAGGCCATGCAGCTCTTGCTCGGCCGGGTTGGCGCGCTTCTCGTCGCCATGGGCAAGGTCGCGCGCCGCTACCGCGCCCTCCCCTGCCTCGCGTACACGCATTTCCAGGCAGCACAGCTCACGACGGTCGGGAAACGCATGACGCTCTGGATGCAGGAGTTCGCGCTCGATGCCGAGGAGCTGCTCCATCGCATCAGCACACTGCGGTTCCGCGGCGTCAAAGGCGCGACCGGCACGCAGGCGTCCTTCCTCGAACTCTTCGAGGGCGATCACGCAAAGGTCGCCGAGCTCGATGAGCGAGTCTCGCGTGTGATGGGCTTCGATCACATTCTGCCGATCACGGGACAGACCTATACGCGCAAGCTGGACGCCCAGGTGCTCGCCGTGCTCTCCGGCATCGCCCAGTCGGCCGCCAAGTTCGCGACCGATTTGCGCCTCCTACAGCACGAAGGCGAGCTGCTCGAGCCGTTCGAGAGCGAGCAAGTCGGTTCCTCTGCGATGCCCTACAAACGCAATCCGATGCGGGCCGAGCGCATGACCGGCTTGGCGCGCTACGTCATCGAGCTCGAGGGCAACGCCTGGCATACGGCGGCAGCCCAATGGCTCGAGCGGACCCTCGACGACAGTGCGAACCGGCGCCTCGTGATCCCCGAAGCGTTTCTCGCCAGCGACGCCCTCCTCGTGCTTGCGACCAACGTCGCCGCGGGGCTGGAAATCCGGGAAAAGACGATCGCACAACACGTGACGGGTGCCATACCCTACCTCGCGACCGAGCGGTTGTTGATGCGGGGGGTGAAGGCGGGCGGTGACCGCCAGCAGCTCCACGAAGTGATTCGGGCGCAGAGTCTGGATAGCGCTCCCTCTGACGCGCTGCTCGAGCGCCTGGCGCGCACATCCGAATTCAAGCGTCTTGGCGTCAAGGCGACCGCGGATGAGCTGGACCCCGCCGCGTACGTCGGCCGCGCGCCGCAGCAAGTCGACGAGTTTCTCGACCGCGTGCTGCCCAGGTTGTTGCGTTCCATTCAGGCGGCCGCCCCCTCGGCAGCCGCAGCGGAGGTTGAGGTATGACCGGAGTGCTGGTTCAGAGCACGCTGCCACTCCCGCTCCTGCGCCGCGGCAAGGTCCGCGAGGTCTACGAGGTGGACGAGCGGACGTTGCTGCTCGTGGCCAGCGACCGCGTGAGCGCATTCGACGTCGTCATGCGCGAGGCGGTGCCGCACAAGGGCGCGGTGCTAACCCAGATGAGCGCCTTCTGGTTCGACCGTCTCACGTCGGTCATGCCACACCATTGCCTGACCGCCGACGTGGAGGAGATCGTCTCGCGGGTACCTGCACTGGCCTCGCATCAGGGCGAGCTGCAGGGCCGCGCCATGCTGACGCGGCGCGCCACTCCCGTCCCGTTCGAGTGCGTGATCCGGGGCTACATCTCCGGATCCGCCTGGGCGGAATACAAGCAGTCCGGTACGCTGGCCGGTGAGGCGATGCCGAAGGGTCTCGTCGAGAGCGCTCAGCTCGATCCGCCGATCTTCTCGCCAGCGACGAAGGCCGAACAGGGACACGACGAAAACGTCACCTTTGACCACATCGTGCGTGGCTTCGGCCGACTCACGGCCGAGCGGTTACGTGGCGCGAGTCTCGCGCTGTATGAGGCAGGCCGCGATTATGCCGCGCAGCGCGGCATCATCATCGCCGACACGAAATTCGAATTCGGCGCGACGCCCGAGGGTGAGTTGATGGTGATCGACGAGATCCTCACACCCGACTCCTCACGCTTCTGGCCGGCCGATCGGTATCAGGCGGGCCGCAGCCAGCCGAGCTTCGACAAACAGCCGTTGCGCGATTACCTGGCCGATCTCAAGAAGCGGGGAAAGTGGAATGGCGAGGCGCCGCCGCCGCCCTTGCCGCCCGAGGTCGTGAACGCGACGAGCCAACGCTATCGCGACGCCTATCGGCGCATAACCGGAACAGAGCTGGCGTGAGGATAGCGCGCGAAGGATGGCCATTCATCGCCGCGGCGTGGATCCTGGCTCTCGGAGCCGCATTGCTGTGGTGGCCGCTCGCCGCCATCCTCGCGCTTCTGGCGATCTGGGTCGTCGCGTTCTTTCGCGATCCCATACGCCCCGGACCACGCGGTGAGCGCTACGTGGTGGCCGCTGCCGAGGGTCACGTGGTGCACGTGACCGAACTCGACGAGCCGCTGTATGTGAAGGAACGGACGGTGCGCATTTCGATTTTCCTGTCCGTGTTCGATGTGCATGTGAACCGCTATCCGGTGGATGGCACGGTCGAGCTGGTACACTACAACAAGGGCAAGTTTCTGCACGCCGCTGACGAAAAGGCGAGCCTCGACAACGAGCAGTCGTCGGTCGGAATCCGCGGCCCGCGCGGGCGCGTGCTCGTCCGGCAGATCGCGGGCTTGATCGCGCGCCGCATCGTGACGGACTCGAGGCCCGGCGACCGCGTGCACCAGGGCGATCGTTTGGGTCTCATCCGATTCGGCTCGCGCACCGACCTCTTTCTGCCGCTCTCGGCTCGGCCGGTCCTGAAGGTCAAACCGGGCGATCGGGTGCGGGTCGGTGGGACCGTCCTGGCGGAATACGCGTGAGACCACCGCCGCTGCCGCTGCGCCGCGTCGTCATCGTGGTGCCGAGCCTGTTCACACTGTTCAACCTGTTCTTCGGCATCTGGGCGATGGTGCTGGCGACGCGCGGCGATTTCTACCGCGCCAGCTGGTTCATCGTCTTCGCCGGGATCCTCGACACGCTCGACGGCCGCGTCGCGCGCATCTCGGGCACGGGGACGCGGTTCGGCGCGGAGCTCGACAGCCTGGTGGATATCGTGAGCTTCGGGGTGGCACCCGCCTTCCTTATGTATCAGGTCGAGTTTGCGGGCGGCGGCGGTGCGACCTGGATCTTCTGCTACTTCTACGTGATGGCGGCGGCGATCCGGCTGGCGCGTTTCAACGTCACGCAGGCGGGGCGCGCCAAGACGTACTTCATCGGCCTGCCGTCGCCGGCGGCCGGCATGACGCTCGCGACGTACTATCCGTTTACGCAAACGGAATTGTACGCCTCCCTGCACGGCCTTCCCGGGCACCTGGTGCTCACGTTCCTGATGATCGGCCTCACGATTCTCATGGTCAGCAACGTCCACTACGCGACGCTGCCGCGCGCCGGGTTCCGCACGCTGGGCGGACTATTGGGCCTCGCGCTGATTGTTGTTATCCTGGTATTCGGTATCTGGCAGCACGACGTGTTCCTGTTCCCGCTGGGCATCGTGTACATGTTCTACGGCGTGGGGCGCGCCATTCTACTCGGGTTCTTCAAGGCGCCCGCCGAGGATGAGGAGGCAGAAATCGCGGGTCCGATCGTGATTGACGAGAGTGAGCAGAACTACCGGGGACCAAGGCGTCCGGGGACCGGAGGCGTGGCATGAGCGCCTACACCGTCGAAATCCGCGTCATGCCCCGCGCATCGCTGCTCGACCCCCAGGGCCAGGCGGTGCAACATGCCCTTCAGGCGCTCGGCTTCGGCGACGTCGCGAGCGTCCGCGCGGGCAAACACCTGGTAGTGAAGGTGCAGGCATCCACGCGCGAAGAGGCGGCGGCGAAGGCACGCACCATGTGCGACCGGCTGCTCGCCAATCCGGTGACCGAGGACTACGAATGCAGCGTGTCGCAGTAGTCGTCTTTCCCGGCTCGAATTGTGACGCGGACACGCTCGACGCGGCCCGCGCGGCGGGATCAGACGCCTACTACGTCTGGCACCGCCATACCGATTTGCAGCACGCAGACGCGGTTATCCTGCCGGGCGGCTTCAGCTACGGCGATTATCTTCGCTCCGGGGCCATCGCGCGCTTTTCGCCGGTGCTCCGCGCGGTGACCGCACACGCACGCGCGGGCGGCGCCGTACTCGGCATCTGCAACGGGTTCCAGATTCTGTGCGAAGCGGGATTGCTGCCCGGCGCCCTGATGCGCAACGCCCGGCTCAAGTTTCTGTCCCGACCGGTGGACGTGCGCGTCGAGGCGACCGACACGCCGTTCACGAGCAGTTACGAGCGCGGCGAGGCGCTGACGTTGCCGATCGCGCATGGCGACGGCCGGTTTGTGGCGGATGCCGAGACGGCGGCGCTACTCGAGGCCAACGGTCAGGTGGTCCTGCGCTACGTCACAGAGAACCCGAACGGGTCGATGCACGATATCGCCGGCGTGTGCAGCGCCGGCCGCAACGTGGTGGGGATCATGCCGCATCCGGAGCGCCGCAACGCGCAGCTGTTAGGCGGTCAGGACGGCGCACGCGTCTTCCTCTCTCTGGAGGCTCGCAATGCGACGCAGCACGCTGGCGATTTGCGCGCTGTTGACGGTCGCCACCTTAGGGTGTGACCAGGTCAACGCCGCGAAGGCGAAGCTGAAGCTGGCGTGGGATAAGGTGCGGGGTCGCCCGACCACCCAGGCCCCGCCACCACCGCCCGTGCGTCCCGCGACGGATACCGCGGCCGCCCGCATTGCCGCCCAGCAGCCGCAGGCTGGGGCGCGGCATCCGCGAGCACCCGCGGCTCCTGGGGGGGCGGGGGGGGGCCAGCCTCTCACGCGCGACGTGCCGTACCACTCCGAGGACACCGGCACCGTCAATCCGGGCATGAGCGAGCGCGAAGTCTACGAGCTGTGGGGGGCGCCTGCCGCGGTGCGGCGCGTCGGCCAATACACCTATCTCTTCTTCCAGAACGGCTGCGAGTACACCTGCGGGACGATGGACGTCGTGACACTGAAAACCGGCCGTGTGACAGATGCGATCGTGCGCTGGGACGGCCACCGCTACTCCGGCGAGTCGTCCTCACCGCCGGGACGCGTTCCCGTCGCGAACCCCGGTGGCGATACGCTACACATGCCGCCACCTCCGACCCCTCCGCCGGCGCCGGCGAGTCCATGACGCACGACAAGCCGAGTAAGAACGAGGACGAGTACTTCGCGCGCCGCGACGCCGATCTGTTGCGGCAGCAGCGCGCGGCAGCGCAGCAGGCTGCCGCCCAGAGCGAGCGCAAGAAGCATCACATGAAGTGCCCCAAGTGCGGCTATGACCTCATCACGCACGACTGGGACGGGATCCAGATCGACCAGTGCACGCACTGCCACGGCGTCTGGTTCGATGCCGGCGAAGCGGAGGCGTTGATGAAGACCTCCGCGCCGAACATCCTGGCGCGTGTCTTCCGCGCCGTCGCGAAGGGCGTGACCCGGCAGTGACGGATCCGAAGATCACCCCGGAGCTGGTGCTGGAACACAACCTCACACACGACGAATACGCGCGTATCGTAGCGATGCTCGGCCGGACCCCCACGTTCCCGGAGCTGGGCATCTTCTCCGCCTTGTGGAGCGAGCACTGCTCCTACAAGCATTCGCGGCCCATTCTCAAGAACTTGCCGACGACCGGCCCGCAGGTCGTCCAGGGCCCGGGCGAGAACGCCGGCGTGTTGCGGCTGCCCGGCGGTTGGGCTGTCGCCTTCAAGATTGAGTCGCACAACCATCCTTCGGCCGTCGAACCATATCAGGGGGCCGCGACCGGCGCCGGCGGCATCCTCCGCGACGTCTTTACGATGGGTGCGCGTCCCGTGGCGCTGCTCAACAGCCTCCGCTTTGGCCCGGTGGACGACGCGCGCAACCGCTATCTGTTCGCGGGGGTGGTGCGCGGCATCGGCGACTATGGCAACTGCGTGGGCGTGCCAACGCTGGGCGGCGAAGTGGACTTCGCGCCCGGCTACTCCGGCAATCCGCTGGTCAACGCGATGTGCGTCGGTGTGCTGAAGGAGAAGGACCTCATCAAGGCCGCCGCGCATGGCGTGGGCAACATTCTCCTTGCCGTCGGCTCGAGTACGGGCCGCGACGGCATACACGGCGCGTCGTTCGCTTCGGAGGAGCTGACGCACGAAAGCGAGCAGCGCCGGCCCCAGGTCCAGGTGGGTGATCCGTTCACCGAAAAGCTGCTGCTCGAAGCGAGCCTCGAGCTGATCGCTTCCGGGCACATCGTGGCCATTCAGGACATGGGTGCTGCCGGACTCACCTCCTCTTCGGCCGAAATGGCCGCGCGCGGCGGCGTCGGCGTGGAGATCGATCTGTCCAAGGTCCCGACGCGCGAGCCGGGGATGACGCCCTACGAGATCCTGCTCTCGGAGTCGCAAGAGCGGATGCTGGTCGTGGCGAAGAGCGATCGGGTGAAAGAGGTGCAGGCGATCGCGGCGAAATGGGAGCTCAACGCGACGCCCATCGGCAAGGTCACGGACGACGGGATGTATCGCTGTACCTGGCAGGGCAAAGTCGTCGTCGAGATCCCCGGACAGAAGCTGGTCGAGGATTGCCCAGTCCATTATCCGGAGGCGAAGGAGGATCCTCGGATCGTTGCACTCCGAGCGTCGAGTCCCACTCCCCACTCCTCCCTCCCCACGCCGTCGGACGCGCTGCTGCGGCTCTTGGATTCGCCGTCAGTTGCCAGCAAGCGTTGGGTCTTCGAGCAGTACGACTCGACCGTTCAGGCGAGCACGGTGATCGCTCCCGGCGGCGACGCTGGCGTGCTGCGCGTCAGGCACCAGGACTTCGGGATCGCCGTGAAGACCGACTGCAACAGCCGCTACGTCCGCCTCGACCCGTACGAGGGCGGCAAAGCAACTGTCGCGGAAGCCGCTCGCAACGTGGCGTGCACCGGTGCCCGGCCGCTCGGCATCACCGACTGTCTGAACTTCGGCAGCCCCGAGCGCCCCGCCGTGTTCTATCAGTTCCGCGAGGCGTGCCGCGGCATCGCCGACGCGTGCCGGGCACTTGGCACCCCGGTGACGGGCGGCAATGTCTCGTTCTACAATGAGAGTCCCACCGGCGCCGTTGACCCCACGCCGGTCGTCGGAATGATCGGGTTGCTGGCGCGGGCCGAGCGCGCCGTCCCGAGTCACGCGCGCGCGCGCGGCGATGTCGTCTTCGTGGTGGGCGAGACACGGGCCGAGCTGGGCGGCTCCGCGTACTGGGAGGTGTGCGAGGAGTGCATGGGCGGCCAGCCACCCCGCGTCGACCTGGAAGCCGAGAAACGTCTGATCGAGCTCCTCGTCACCGGCGCTGAGGGCGGGCTGTTCCGCTCCGCGCATGACTGCTCGCACGGCGGTTTAGGTGTTGCCCTCGCCGAAGTGGCCATGGGCGGTCCATATCAGCAAACGGGATTTGGCATGGAGATCGACCTTACATCGCACGCCGCACGCCTCACGCCGCACGAGGTTCTGTTCAGCGAATCTCACGGCCGAGCCGTCATCACGTGCTCACCCGACCGCGCCGCCGCGGTGCAGGCCCTCGCTGGCGAGCTCGGCGTCCCGCTGTTCCGCGCGGGCACCGTAGGGTCCGCGGATGAGGCCTTCCGCGTCACGCTGCGAGACGGACAGATCGAGGCATCTGTCGCGCGGCTCAGGGACGTATATTTCAACGCCATTCCTCGACGCATGGGAGACTGATCGCAGATGTGCGGCATCATCGGCGTGGCGGGCGTCCCGGACGCATCGCGCGTCACCTATCTCGGGCTTTACAGCCTGCAGCATCGTGGCCAGGAGTCGGCCGGTGTGGTCGCGGTGGACGGGGCCGGTGTTGCCCGTTCGCACCGCGGGATGGGGCTGGTGTCGGACGTGTTCAGCGAGACGGTCCTCGCCGGGCTGCCCGGGGACGTGGCGATCGGTCACACGCGCTACTCGACTGCCGGCTCCTCGGTGCTCGCCAATGCGCAGCCGATTCTTGCCGGCTACCACGAAGGCCCGCTCGCGCTGGCGCACAACGGTAATCTCACCAATGCCGAGGCCCTGCGGTCCGATCTGGTTGCCAAGGGCTCGATCTTCCAGACCTCATCGGACAGCGAAGTTCTGATTCACCTGATCGCCCGATCCGAGGCGCGCGAGCCCGAAGACCAGCTGCTCGATGCGCTCGAGCGCGTCGAGGGTGCCTACTCGTTGGTCGTCACTGTTGGTCGGACGCTGTACGCGATCGTCGATCCGCGCGGCTTCCGGCCTGTGTGGCTCGGCAGACTCCGATCCGGCTACGTGGTCGTCTCGGAGACGTGCGCACTCGATCTGCTCGGCGCGACGACGGTGCGCGAGCTCGAACCGGGGGAGTTCCTGCGAATTCAAGGCTCGCCCCCGGAGGTCGACCGTCTGCCCTCCTTGCCGGCGCAGCCGCATCAACGCTGCATCTTCGAGCTGGTGTATTTCTCTCGCCCCGACAGCACGATCTTCGGACGGTCCGTGGATCGCGTACGCCGCGCGCTGGGCCGCGAGCTCGCGAAGGAGCACCCCGCTTCCGGCGCCGACTGCGTCTTCTCGGTTCCGGACTCCTCCAACGCCATGGCGCTCGGCTTCGCCGAGCAGTCGGGTCTAAAGCTCGAGCACGCGCTGATCCGCAATCACTATGTCGGCCGCACCTTCATCAACCCCACGCAGGCCGCGCGCAACGCAAAGGTCAAAATCAAGTTCAATCCGGTGCGCGAGGTGCTGGAGGGAAAGAAGGTCGTCGTCGTCGACGATTCCCTCGTTCGTGGGACGACCAGCCGCGAGCTCGTGCAGATGATTCGGCAGGCTGGTGCGAAAGAGGTTCACTTCCGTGTAGCCTCGGCGCCGATCACCGGTCCGTGCTACTACGGGATCGACACGCCTACCAAGTTCGAGCTGATCGCCTCGAGCCATTCGCTCGAGGAGATCCGCCAGCATTTGGGGGTGGAGACGCTGGGCTACCTGTCGCTCGACGGCATGCTGCGCGCCGCCGGTGGGGATGGGACCAAGTTCTGCCATGCCTGTTTCTCGGGCCAATATCCCACGGAAATCCCCGATGACACGCAGAAAGCCAGAAATGCCAGGCCGTTACAGGTGACGATGGCCGTTTGATGGATGTAGGGGCGCAGCATGCTGCGCCCCTACCCACGCGACGTTTTGGACGCCATAATCGCCGTATGTCCGTTGAACGCCACGTCTATTTCTTCGGCAACGGCCGTGCGGATGGCTCCGCCGCCATGCGGGACATCCTGGGCGGCAAAGGCGCCGGCCTCGCCGAGATGGCCAACCTGGGACTGCCGGTCCCTCCCGGATTCACGATCTCCGCCAAGCTGTGCATCGCGTATCTCGAAGACGGCAAGTTTCCCCCCGCGCTCCGCGCTGAAGTCGATCGGCACTTGAAACACCTGGAGCGCGTCACCAAGAAGGGGTTTGGCGACGCGAAGAATCCGCTGCTCGTCTCGGTGCGCTCCGGCGCCGCGGTATCGATGCCGGGGATGATGGAGACGATTCTGAACCTAGGCCTGAACGATCAGACCGTCGAAGGCTTGATCGCCGGCTCCAGGAATGCCCGATTCGCCTACGACTCCTATCGCCGCTTCGTGCAGATGTACGGCGACGTCGTGTTCGATCTCGGCAAAGAACCCTTCGAGGAAGTGCTCGCCGAGGCAAAAGCGCGCCGCAAAGTCAAACGCGATATCGACCTGCCCGCCGACGACCTCCACGACATCGTGCAGGATTTCAAGGCGATCGTCAAGAAGCGCACCGGCCATCCCTTCCCCGACGATCCGCAGCAACAGCTCTGGGGCGCGATCGAAGCCGTCTTCAAGAGCTGGCACACCCGGCGGGCGAAGGATTACCGCCAGGTGCACGGTATACCGGACAGCCTGGGCACGGCCGTGAACATCGTGGCCATGGTCTACGGCAACATGGGCGACGACTGCGGCACCGGTGTGGCGTTCACGCGCGACTGCCGTACTGGCGAGCGCGTCTTGAACGGCGACGTGCTCACGAACGCACAGGGCGAGGACGTCGTCTCCGGAGCACGCACCCCCGAATCGATTGCGAAAATCAAGAAGGGCAAGCTCGGCAAGATCTACCGCGAGCTCGAACGCCTGGCGAACAAGCTCGAAAAGCACTTCAAGGACGTTCAGGATGTCGAGTTCACGTTCGAGCACGGCCAGCTCTACATGCTGCAGACGCGGCGCGCGCAACGCACCGGGATGGCCGCTGTGCGGACCGCCGTCGAGATGGTTGCTGAGGGGTTGATTACCGAAGAGGAAGCGGTGCAGCGGGTCCCGCCGCAGGATCTCGATCAGCTGTTTCATCCGATGGTCGACCCCCGCGCCAGCGTGACGGTGCTCGCCAAAGGCCTGCCCGCCTCTCCCGGCGCCGCCACCGGTGAGGTCGTGTTCGACGCCGATGACGCCGAGGCCTTGAAGAAAAAGGGCCACGACGTGATTCTCGTGCGGCCCGAGACCTCTCCCGAAGATTTTCACGGCATCGTTGCGGCGCGCGCCATACTCACCGCTCGGGGCGGGATGACGAGTCACGCGGCCGTCGTCGCGCGCGGCATGGGCAAGACGTGCGTCGTGGGCGCCAAAGAGCTGGACGTCGATCCCGCGGCGGGCCGATTCCGCGTGAATGGACGGGCCGTCAAGCGAGGTCAGGTGATCACCGTGGACGGCACCACCGGACGGGTGATCCTCGGCTCAGCCAAGCTCGTCACGCCGAAAGTGGGGAAAGAGTTCGACAAGCTGATGGAGTGGGCCGATGCGCGGCGCCGCATGCGCGTGCGCGCCAATGCCGACATTCCCGCCGACGCCCGGCGGGCCCGCGAATTTGGCGCTGAGGGCATTGGGCTGTGCCGCACCGAACACATGTTCTTCGAGGGCGATCGGATCACGCTGATGCGCGAGATGATCGTTGCGGCCGACGAAGC
>DATGVC010000069.1:0-4348 GCA_035300745.1 Gemmatimonadales bacterium
GGGACCCGCCCTTCGATGCCCTCCGGAACGAGCTTCTGCAGCGAGACCTCGCCTTCCTGGAAGTAGCGGTCCGCTGAGCCTTCCTCCATTGCCGAGAGACTGCCCATGCCGCGGATCACCTTGAACCGCCGGCCCTCGAGCAGGAACGATTCGCCCGGACTCTCCTCGGTCCCCGCCAACATCGAGCCCATCATGACGGTCGAGGCGCCGGCCGCGAGGGCCTTCACCGCGTCACCGGAGTACTTGATGCCGCCGTCGGCGATCACCGGGATGTCGCCCGCCCCCCGCACCGCGTCCATGATGGCGGTGATCTGCGGGACGCCGATACCCGTCACGACCCGGGTCGTACAGATCGACCCCGGTCCGACGCCGACCTTGACCGCATCGACGCCGCGTTCGGTGAGGGCACGGGCGCCCGATTCGGTTGCCACATTGCCGGCGACGAGCTGCGCATCGGGGAAGGCGTCGCGCAAACACGCCACGGTGTCCAGCACGCCCTGGCTGTGGCCATGCGCCGAGTCCACGACGATCACGTCGCAGCCGGCATCGAGCAGCGCGTGGGCGCGGGCCTGCGCGTCCGGCGTGCCGCCTACCGCGGCGGCGACACGCAACCGTCCGTGCTGGTCCTTGTTGGCATCTGGATATTGGCGCCGCTTGAAGATGTCCTTGATCGTGATGAGGCCGCGGAGCTGGCCCTGCTTGTCGACCACGGGGAGCTTCTCGATGCGATGCCTGGCGAGAATACGCTCCGCCTCGTCCAGGTTTGTGCCGACCGGGGCGGTCACGAGCTTGTCCTTCGTCATGACGTCACGAATCGGCCGGTCCAGCTCGCGCTCGAACTGCAGGTCGCGGTTGGTGATGATGCCGACCAGCTTGCCAGCGCCATCCACGATCGGCACGCCGGAGATCTTGAAGCGCACCATGAGCTGCTGCGCTTCGCGCAGCGGGCGGTCAGGGCCGAGTGTGATCGGGTTCATGATCATGCCCGATTCGCTGCGCTTGACGCGATCCACCTCCGCCGCCTGGCGATCGATCGGCATGTTCTTGTGGATCACGCCGATGCCGCCGAGGCGCGCCATGCCGATCGCCATCTCCGCTTCGGTCACGGTATCCATGGCGGCGGAGACAATCGGGATGTTCAGGGGAATCGCGCGAGTGAAGCGGCTGGCGACGGAGACGTTGCGGGGATGCACCGTCGAGTGACGGGGCACAAGCAGCACATCGTCAAAGGTGAGGGCGACGTCGGGTCGGAAGGTTCCCATCTCGGAAGTTACTGGGGGGGCTTCGTTTCCTCAACCTGTTTTTCGGGCGGAGCAGGCTTCCGCTTGGCCTCTTCGACCGCTGCCTTCCCCGCCGCGGCCAGTCCCTCAAGGAACTTTCCGGCCTTCCCGACGGCGTCCATCGTTCCGCGAATGATGGTGATCGGCACGCGCCCCGCGCGCATCGTGTCTTCCAACGTTTCCGCGACCTTCTGGAAGGCCGGGGCACCGGCGGCACGTTGCGAGTACTTCGACTCGAGGAATTCGATGTAATCGAGCACCTGATACGCCTGCTCGTCCGGCATGACGTCGAGCTTGCGCCGGATGCGCTCGTTCAGTAAGTCGTTCACGGCGTTGTGCCTCCCTCCAGCGATATCAGGTCCACGACCGGGTTGCCGAGGTAGCGGCTGCGGGCGTTTCGCACCCGCGCCGTGATCGTCATCGTGACGAGTGGCGTGAGCGCGCGGAATGCGGGGAGTTTGCTATCGGGAACGAGGACGTACACGAAACCCCGTTCGGGCAGCGGTCCGCGCGCGAGCACATACGAAGAGCCACTGGGGATGTCGGGCCGCAAGTCGTCGGCTTTTTGGATCGCAATGAACTCGAGATTCCAGCGGAGCACCTGGCCCGCGTAGCGCTGCGGCTCGGCGCGCAGCTCCGCGGCCGTGACGCCCACCTGCACGCCGGCGGGCGCGGCCTGGAGATCGCCTCCTTTGACCCAGCCCTCAAACTGCACGCGGGTCCACTCGCCGTTGCGGCTCAGGACCCGGAGCGGCGTGTCGGTCGCCACGGTGCCGGCCTCGGGGCCGTCCGGCGCGCGGTACAGCGTCGTCACGCGCACCGGTTGGGCGCGGCTCGAGTCTACACGCGCGCTGTCCCCGGTGCGAGGCGCCGGGGGTGGTCCACCCTGGGTCGAGTCGGTGGCGGAGGTGTCGGCTGTGCGGGTCGAGACGACGTCCGCAATGGGCGCGAGTGCGCTACGCTGCACCCAGCCCTGACGTGTCACGTGCACCCAACGCCCCCCTCCCCCCCCGGTGCTGTCCGGTGGCGCACGTTTGAGACCAAAGCCCTGCGAGAGCTCGGCGACCAACGGGCCGGCGGGGGCGGCGCGCAAATTCTCGTTGGGCGCGCGCGCGACCAGCAAATCGAAATCGGGCCGATCGCTCCGTCCCACCGACGTTGCGAAGATCCAGCCGTCGAGCGTGACCTGAATCCAGCCGTTGCGAGTTACGCGGCCGGTCAGCAATGCCCCACGCGCGAGTCGCGCGATGCGACGGCCCGCGACGTCTTGATTGAACCACGCATTGTCGACGCTGACGCGGTAACGGCTTCCGCCCTGGGAAGCCGCGACCTGCGCAGTCGCAACGCTCAGAGCCGCTAGTAGCGCGGGAATGATCTGGCTAACTTGCATCCCCTTCAATATGACAATGAGCGGCAGCACGCGCACCCCGGTGGTCCTCGTTGTGCTCGACGGATGGGGCTTCCGCCCCGGCCGCGAGGGCAACGCGATCGAGCTCGGCAAGACACCCGTGTGGCACAAGTTGTGGGAGCGCGCGTCGCGCACGCTGCTCGAGGCGTCCGGCCTCGCCGTTGGTCTTCCCGACGGACAAATCGGCAATAGCGAAGTGGGGCACCTCAATCTCGGCGCGGGCCGAGTCGTGCCGCAGGATATCGTGCGCATTTCGCAATCGATCGAGCGCGGCGCATTTTTCAAGCTTCCCGCGCTGGTCGAACTGTGCCAACAAACACGTCGACAGGGCGGCACGCTGCACGTCACGGGCCTGATTGGCACAGGCGGCGTGCATGCGCTCGACAAGCACCTACTTGCCGCAGTCGAGCTGGGCCGCAAGGCAGATGTGCCGGTCGCGATCCACGCGTGGCTCGACGGCCGTGACACGCCGCCGAAATCGGCGCTCGGCTTCATGGAAGAGCTGGTGCGCGCGGTCGGACGGCCGGATGGCCGGACGGTCGTATCCACGGTCATCGGGCGTTACTACGCGATGGACCGCGACAAGCGCTGGGATCGTACCAAACTCGCCTACGATGCGATGGTGAAAGGCGTCGGGATACCTGCCGCCGATCCCATCAGCGCGATCAAGCAGGCCTACGCCGCAGGCGAGACCGACGAGTTCGTCAAACCCCGGGTCATCACCGGCGCGCCACTGATCAAGGGCGGCGACGGCATCTTCTGTTTCAACTACCGCGCTGACCGCATGCGCCAGATCGTGCGCGCCCTCGCCGGCGAGGGGTTCGACGGTTTCGACGTCACCGGCCGGCCCAGGGTGCGGGTCGTGACCATGACGCGCTACGACGAGACGCTGCCCTTCCCCGCCGCCTTTGAGCCGATGGTGCTGTCACGCATCGTCGCGGAAGTCCTCTCGGACCATGGCAAGACGATGTTCCGCACGGCGGAGACGGAAAAGTACGCGCACGTCACCTACTTCTTTAACGGCGGCTATGAGCCACCCTACAAGGGCGAGGAACGCCTGCTCGTGCCGTCGCAGAAAGTCGCAACCTACGACTTGATGCCGGAGATGAGCGCGCCTGGTGTGACCGACGTGTTGTGCAAGGCGATTGCCGCGAAACAGCACGATTTCATTCTGTGCAACTACGCCAACGGGGACATGGTCGGGCACTCGGGCGTGCTGGCCGCGGCGGTCAAGGCGGTCGAGACCGTGGACCAATGTCTGGCGCGCGTCCTGACGACGGCCGAAAAAGTGAACGCGACCGTCCTAGTTACGGCGGATCATGGTAACTGCGAGTTGATGATCGATCCGGCTACCGGGGGCCCGCACACCGCGCACACCACGAATCCGGTGCCGTTCGTCATGGTGGGAGAAGGTGCCGCGGCGAATCACCTGCGGGCCGGTGGCTCGCTTCGCGACGTCGGGCCTACGATCTTAAACCTGCTCGGTATCGAGCCACCGCGGGAAATGACGGGAAAGGATCTGAGGGAGACATGATGGTCGGACGGTTGGACGGTCGGACGGTTGGACGGTCAATGCGCGCTCTGTCGACGGTCATCGGAGTGATATTTCTGTCCATCGGTCCGACGGTCCGACGGTCCGACGGACAGGTCGGCCACGACC
>DATGVC010000070.1:0-4069 GCA_035300745.1 Gemmatimonadales bacterium
GTCACCGACCACGTGAACACCTCCTTCGCCGGCCCCTGAGGCAAGAAGCGTCGGAGAAACGCTTGCAGCAAGCCCCCCACCACGAAGCCTACCGCCAGAACCCCCAGGTAGAAGGCGGGGCGACGCGGACCGTGGGGCACGGCCTAGCTGCGCCGTTCCACGGCGTAGGCGATGCTGCCCTGCAGCGCGTCCCGCGCGGCCGAGGGGGGCAACACGCCGAGTTCCGCGTCGGCCTGTTGTGCCAGGTCCAACGCCCGCTGGCGTGCCGTCTCGAGCCCACCCGCGCCTTCAACTAATCGGATCACTTCAGCGACCAACTCGTCACTCGGCTCCGCCGCTTCCATCAGCTCGGCGACGACCCGCCGTCCCGCTGCGGTCATCCGCGCGAGCGCCGCGATCAACGGCAGGGTCACCTTGTGCTCGCGCAGGTCCAGACCGGATGGCTTCCCCGTCACCGCTTCGAGTTCCGTATAATCGAGCAGGTCGTCCGTAATCTGGAACGCCATGCCCAGCAGCATCCCAAAGCGCGCCAGGGCCTGCCGGTATTTGACGGGCGCCGTCAGCGCACCGACTTCGCATGCGCCCGACAGCAGCGACGCGGTCTTGGCCCGAATCAGGGCATCGTAGGCCACTTCGCCATAGGCAAGCTTGTCATGGGCCTCGAGCTGCCGCATTTCGCCCACGGTCATCTCGTTGGTGACCCGCGCGAGCACGCCGAGCGCCTCGTGGTCGTCCAGTCGAACCAGCTCGATGATCGCCCGCGAATACAAATAGTCTCCCATGATCACCGCGATCTGATGCGAGAACAGCGCATTGATCGTGGGCAACCCGCGCCGCAAGACGGAGTGATCCACCGAGTCGTCGTGCACCAGCGTCGCGAGGTGGATCAGCTCAACCACGGCGGCAAGGGTGACTGCGCGCGCATCCTTGGATCCCGCCGCCTGGTGACTGAGCAAGAGCAACGTCGGCCGGAAGAGTTTTCCCTTCATCTGTAACAGGTGGTCGTTTACTTCGCTCACGATCGGGAAGTCTGCCGCGATGACGCGCCGCAGCTCGACCACCACCTGTTCCAGCTCATCGGCTACCGGCCGCTGGACGTCGCGCAGGCTGACGCGAGCGACTTGTTGACTCACGCTATTTCGCCTTGGCGAGCGCTTTCACGCGCTGCTCGGCATCGAGGAAACGAATGTCGACCTCGAAGACGCGCCCGTACAGCTCACGCGCGTCGGCCTTCTTGCCCTGCTGTTCGAGCGCGCGGCCCAGCCAGTACAAGACGCCGAGACGCTCTTGATCGCCGGAGGCAGGCAAATCGAGGCCGCGGCGGAGGATCGATTCGGCGACGCCGAACGCGCCCTTCTCGAAGAAGCAGATGCCGAGCATCTCGGACGTCCGCAGCTTCCCTTCCGGGGCGCGCAACGCCTTCTGCAGCTCCGCGATCGCTTCATCGAGCAGGCCCATTTCCTTGAACGCGACGCCGAGATCATAGTGCGATTGGAAGTCGGCCTCGTCGATGTTCTCGTCGATACCCTGCTTGAAGCGGGCCAGCATGTCCTGGAAGTCCTGCTCTTCGTCGCCGGTCGGCTCTTCATCAGCGACGGTCATCCGCGTGTCCTTCGCCGCCGGGCCCTCTTCTTCCTCGCTGAGCATCGAGCCGAGGTCGATGAAATCGCCGTCCGCGGCAGCTTCGTCGCGAACTTTCATCTTGGCGTCCTTAGCCTTGACCTTCCCCTCCGCCTTTCCGGATGCGGCGGGCGTCGCGACCGCCGGGGCGAGCATCGAGAGCGCCGCTTTGGCGCGCTCATTCTTCGCATCGTGCTCCGCAACGCGCGCGTACACCGCGCGGGCCTTCTCCGGAAGATCCGAACGCAGCATCGCGTCAGCGAGCTCGAGATAGGCGTCGATCAGCTTCGGCTTGTCGCCCGCCTTGAACGCGAACTCCACCGCCTTTTGGCGGTGGCGCACGTTGTTCGGGTCGAGGCGCAGGACCTCGTCCACGAGGTCGCGGGCGTGCGCAAGATTGCCGCCGTTCTCGTAGCCCGCGGTGGCGAGATCGAGCTCCTCGATGCCTCGAGCCCGATCGCCCTGCTCGATCAGCGCTTCGCCCAGCGCTTGATGTGCTTCGGGATCATCGGGGTTGTCGGCGACACGCTCTTCCAGCTCTTCGATGCCAGGCGCGGCAGGCGTCTCCTCGATGTTGGAGAACACGAGCGAGCCTGCCTGGTCGGCGCCGCTGTGGATCTCATCGATTCCGAGGTCGATGAAGCCGGAGCGCCGGCCACCCGTAGAAATCGACGTATCGTCTTCGGTCTGGATAAAGCTCGGATGCCGCGACGCTGGGGGCTCGTCGATGGCGAGCGGTTGATCATCGACGTCGTGACCCGCATCCGTCGTGGCCGTCTCGAAGTCCGGCTCCAGCTCGAGCGGCGGCACCTCGACGACCGTCTTACGATTCCCGGCCCCTGCAGCCGGCGCGGATGGGCGCTTGGGCACGACCGGTTTCACGCGCGGCGGTTCGGGCGCGGGTTTTCCGGTTGACGGACGCCCGAGCGGTTTGAGTGTCGGACCCCGCTTTTTCGCGGGCGCGGGCGGGGGGGGCGAGCGCTTAGGAGCCGGCGTGTCGACGACGTTGCCTTCGAGCACGAGATCGGCGTCTTCGAGTCCGCTTACATCGTCCGCCATCACTTCGGGGACGGTGGGCTCGAGCTCTGGCACCGATGGAAGATCGAGGTCCGCCGGATTCAATTCCTCGCGGATGGACGGCGTCTTCGGGCTGGCCTCGCGGACCTGCCCGAAGTCCGCAACCGTCGTCTCGAGACCTTCAAGCATGCCGCTTCCGCTGCCGCCCGGACCCTCATCGACGAGGCTGGTCGTCTCGATCTGCAGCGACTCGTCCGGCTCGGGCACGACTTCTTCAATGAGTTTCTCGGCAGCCGGGGAGGGCGGGGGGGGCGGGGGGGGCGGCGCCTTCTGCCCCTTGGCCACACGCGGCTCGTCGAGATCGAGGAAGACGAGACTCGATGTCTTTCGCGTTCCGGACTTGCTGAGGTCATCCCCGCCAGCGGGCGGTGCGGTTCTCGGTGCGGGAGGAGTGATGCGGCCGGCTGAGGCGCGCTTGGCGGGATCGGCGCCGTACATCTTGAGATGTTCGGCGAGCATTTCCCGCAAACTCGCGCTCTCCGGCGAGATATCGGTGAATTCCTTCAGCGCCGCGAAGGCATGGTCGATCTTGCCGACCTTCTGCATCCGTTCCGCGTACTCGACGAAGTTCTGCTTCGCTTCCGACATGAACCCCTTGGCGGCGTACAACTTCGCCAGCTTCAAATACGTCGACTGCCGCGCCGGAGCGTTGCGCAGCACCTTGTTGCACATCGCGATGGCGTTGTTGTGAAACCCGAGCTCGGCGTATTTGTCCACCGCCTGGTCGTAGTAATCCGCCGCCAGGCCGGGATCCTTCAGCTTGATGTAGAGGTCGCCGATGCGGTTGAATATCGAGAGGTCAGGATTCGTTTCGTCCTGATTGTTGAGCACGTCGAGCCAGATCTCCACGGCCTTCTTCGGATCCTTGGCCTCGAGACCTTTTGCTTTCTCTTTGAGCTGCTCGAGCTTGGACATTGGAACGACTAAGATATCGGGGCCGGCTAGGCGGGACAAGCCGAACCTGCTGTCCAGACGGCGCTTACGACGTCCTTTCCCATCCAGTATGCGACCTCCCGCCAATCATCAGCCGCCACGGCGACGAGGTCCGCGACGCACCCGGCGGCAATCTGGCCACGGTCGGCGGCCAGTCCGAGTGCGGCGGCGCCATTGATCGTCGCCGCCGTCACAACTTCCGCGTGACGTAGCCCGAGTTGCGAGACGCCGAGGGCCATGACGAGAGGCAGGCTCACGGTTGGCGAGGTGCCCGGATTGAAATCGGTTGCCAAGGCGACAGCCGCCCCGGCGTCAATCAAACGGCGTCCAGGCGCCTGCGATCGCTTGCCGAGAAAGATAATCGTCGCGGGGAGCAGGACGGCGACCGTCGTGCTGGCGGAGAGGGCGCGGATGCCCTGATCCGAGATCGCGGCCAGAT
>DATGVC010000071.1:0-30776 GCA_035300745.1 Gemmatimonadales bacterium
TCCGTCGCGTAATGCAGGAAACACATCTCGGCGATGCCGGCGACCCCCGTCACGACGCTCGCGTGCGCGCGCTGCACTTCATGCAGGCCGTGCAACAGTCGCGTCCCGATCCGATGAAGATGGTCACAGACGTCGTCACGCTCGAACACTTCGAGCGTCGCCCGCGCGGCCGCAAGCGACACACCTTCCGTCGCCAGCGTGGAGGAGATCCACGTGCGACTCGCGGCGGCCATGAGATCTGCCCTCCCTCCCACCGCCGCGAGCGGGAACCCGTTCGCGAGCGCTTTGCCCAGCACGACGAGGTCGGGCGCGGGCTTCACGCCGTAGCGCTGGGCGGCGCCTCCGATCGCGAGTCGGAACGCCGTCTTGATTTCGTCAAAGATCAAGATCGCACCCGCGCGTTCCGTCTCGACGCGCAACATCTGCAGCCATTCGCGCGTGGGCTCGGACACGATCACGGGCTCCACGACGACCGCGGCGAGGCGCGGCGCGCGCGCGCGAATCAGCTCGCGCCCCGCCGCGACGTCGTTGAACGCCAGCTCCGCGAAGAGATCGCGCACCGCGACGGGCACGCCTTCGGTCGCCCCCTGGCACCAATCGAGCCAGCCGTGGTAGCCGCACCCCAATACCTCGTCGCGGCCGGTCGCAACGCGTGCCAGGCGCACGGCGGCGGCGACGGCCTCCGCGCCCGTCTTAAGAAAGCGCACCCGCTCGAGCCACGGGATTCTCTCGCCGAGCGCCTCGGCGAGCTCCTCCTCGGCAACAGGCGGCAGTGGCCCGACGACGCCGGCGGCGATCGCCGCGGCGGCGGCGCGATTGACGTCGGCGTGTCCATATCCCAGCGCCACCGCGCCCAGCGCCATGACGAAGTCGACGTACTCCCGGCCGCCCTCATCCCACACGCGGCAGCCGGACGCCCGCGTCATGCGCGTGGGCCCTCCCCCCCCGGTCCCGAAGAGCGCCTCGGGACGCTTGCTACCGGTCGACGTGAAGCCCGGAACGCGCCAGTCGTTCACCGTATTTGGTCACCTCGATGGCCATCGCCCGCAACAGTTTCACCTCGCGGGTATCCAGCGGCACCCGATGCGCGATCTCACGCATCGTCCGCATCACGCCGTCGGCGTTGCGCGTCTTGAAAAACTCGATCGCATGCAGCGCGCGGGCGACGTCCGCAAACAATCGCTCGAGCTCCGCGGCATCGGCCGGCTCTGATGGCCGCCGCGGCGCCTTGAACGGACGCGCCTCAGCACCCTGCACGAGTGCCAGCTCATAGAGCATGATGATGACGGCGTGTCCAAGATTCAGCGAGGCGTAGCCGGGATCGCTGGGAATCGTGACGACCCGGTGACAGCGATCGAGCGCCTCGTTGGAGAGCCCTTTGTCCTCGCGGCCGAACAGCAGGGCCACGGGACCTCCTGCTCCTGCCGCGAGCGCGACCACCTCGGCGGCGGCGTCTCGTGGACGCTGCAGATTGCGCTTGGCGGTGCGTCCCCGCGCCGTGAAGCCGACGATGTGCACGCAATCGGCCAGCGCCTCCTCGAGCGTCGCGTACGTGCGCACGCGCGCGAGCACGTCCTGCGTCTGATGCGCGATCCCCTCGACGCGGTAGGCCTCGTACTCGCGCGGATTCACGAGCCGCAGGTCGCGCACACCAAAGTTCTTCATGCCGCGGACGACGTGCGCGATGTTGACGAGGTCCTGAGGCTCGTGCAGAACGATGACGATCATCCCACGAGCTCGAGCACCCCGAAGCGCGCGGGGTCCTGACGGTCGCCGCGCAGCCAGACCCATCCGCCGCCGCCACTCCACACCAGTTGGCCCACACGCCGCAGGCGGCCGGGAAGCATTTCATTGACGATGAGGTCGAAGCTCACGCGGGCGCCTGGATGGGGATTCACGCCCGCGGGCCAGGGGATCGCGACGGTCATGCAGTAGCCGGTATCGGTGCGACGCCAACCACCGCGTACCGCCGTGTGATTCCCGTGGTCACGGGTATCGCTCGTCGGGATGGCACGAACCGAGTGACCGTCCTCATTCGGGACAATGAGATAGCCAACCAGCGCGATGACGTCATCGCTCGAAGGGCGGCGAGCAGGAGCGACATAGACCTGCAGCCCATCGGAGTGGATCTCATCGGGTTCATTGTCGAGCCTGAGCGGCGCAGCGTCCGCCGGGTGCAGGACGAGATCGGGCTTGGTCACAACGACCGCCAGGTACAGCGCCGACTCGTCCCAGGCGGCGTACGCGACGGCGGAGAAGTCATCGGGACCAGGATACCCGTCTTCGCTGCGACGATATTGGTCCTCGAGTCTCAGCTCGAGCGGCTCCGACTGGTCGAAACCTTCGAGCGTCCCATCGAGCGGTGGCGGTCCTCCGATATGGAACGCCGGAGCGGTCACCGGGGTGGGCAGGTCGATCTCGAGCAACGGCGCGAACGGGAGAGTTCCCTCCCGCTGTCCGCGCAGAGTCACGGTACCCTGTCCCTCACGCTCCACGATCCATTCCGCCGTACTGAAGCGATGCCGATCCACTCCCGAGCTGGTCTCGATCTCCACCGTATCGCCGCGAGTGCGCACGGCACGAATCACGGCCTGGTCCGTGTGCGGCTCGAGTACGGCGATGATCCGCGCGTTGCGCCCACGCGCGCGCGCGACATAGAAGGTCGCGCGGTCGCGCTCGCCTGGTAGGCCTGGCCCTTCCGCCTCCAGCAGCTCGCCGTCGAGCACCAGATGTGCGGTGAGCCGCGCGCGCTGTTGCACGTGCGACAGGACGATCGCCCCCCCTCCCTGCTCATCAGGAACAAAGCGCTGCACGCGCGTCACGAACTCGTCGGGCAGCGCGTCGTTCACCCATTTGCCCCTCGTCTCTACCGCCCCGCGACCAGCGATATGCCAGGGTAGCTCGAGCAGGTGCTCCTCCCGGGCGGCCAGCGTGGTCACGTCGACGATGTAGGCAGGACCCGTCGCCACCATGCGAATCAGACTGTTGAACCGCCCATGCACCCACCCCCACTCACCCTGATCGTCGAAGCACTCGCAGCTGGCGTTGCCCGGCGGCTGGGATTCCCCGTCCAGGCGCGGCGCGTTGTGCGCCAACGTCGAACGATACCAGAACAGATCGTGCGTGACGTACTGGCCCGTGCCGGGATCGGGCAGCCAGTAGACACCGTCCGCGAACACCGTCAGTTGCA
Organism: Gemmatimonadales bacterium; assembly: GCA_035300745.1. GTDB lineage: Bacteria > Gemmatimonadota > Gemmatimonadetes > Gemmatimonadales > GWC2-71-9 > 20CM-2-65-7. The sequence goes on from DATGVC010000071.1 coordinate 3,191, forward strand.
GCCGGTCGGGGTGGCCATGCCCCCCGCCATGCGCGCCACACTCGAGACTCACGTATCGGCCGTCACTTCTCAGTACTGCCAGACCCTGGCTCTCGAGCAGCACACTCTGCGGCTCCCAGGCTGACTCGCTCGGAGGAAGATCGGGGAGGATTTCGAGCAACGCCCACCACGATAAGGACGTGCGGGAAGCGTGCTGCGGGCTGCCATCGATCGGTGCGTCGTGCAAATACGACTCCTGCACCTCGCGGGGGAACGCCGGTCCTTTATACAGCGCCTCGAGCCAGGCAGCGCTGTCGGACATCCCAAGACAGGCCAGGCCAATTTCCCAGAGCTCGACGTATCCCGGCTGCGCCAGCGAGACGCCGAACCGTGAGTCTTTGCGCGCCGGGAAAGTGAAATCGGGGAGCGCCGTGAGCGCCGGCGCCCGCAGCGCGGCGTGCAAGCGATCGGCGAGTCGTGAGTCTTCGCTGAAATCGACGCCGGCGAGGCGCGCCCATCCGGCGCCCGTGAGCAAACCCCGCAGCGCGAACAGATGGTAGTTCTCCCCTTCGTACCACATCCCGTCGCGTCCATACCCGCGCACCAGATGCGCGATGAGGCCCGTCTCTCCCTCGATGACACGCTGCGCCAGCTCCTCATCCTCGAACCACACCGCGGCGGCCGCGAGCGCCGCATTGTTCCACGTTTGACGGTTGGAGAACGCCTCGTCGTAATCACCGATCACCGTCGCCGCTTCTTCGACGACCTGATTCACGCCGCGTGCCGTCGCATCGTCGAGCTGGTCACAGGCGCGCAGCAGCGCGGCCGCCGCGATGTAGTTGCAGGTCCAGAGCGACTCCAGGTAGGTGGAGAAGAAGAGGCGGCTGGGGCCGAGCACGTTATCGCGGTTGGGATAGCGCCAGTAGCGCTGCGCGTAGCAATTGAGGATGTCGCGGGCCCGCGCCGCGGCGGGGCGATCGGTCTCCTCGCCTAGCCCCGCGAGCGTCGCCAAGTGCGCCGCGCGTTCGGCAAGCCAGAGATGTTGGTAGCGCGCCCAGCTCCAATTGTGGCGTTCGCCGCTCCACGTCTTGCCGCAGCGGGGACAGCGATGCTCGGTGCCGTTCCAGGGATCGAACGTGAGCGCGGTGCCATCGTCAGGGCAAAACCCACCGTCCACGGTCAGCAGCGCTTTCTGTTCCGGAATGATGGGCATCCGCGCGAGCAGCGGCCGCGCTCTCTCGCGCAGGTGCGCGAGCAGCGCCGTGAGATCGACCGAGCGGCGGACTTCTCCCGCGCGTTGGGCGAGCGCTTCCGCGGTCACCACACACGGACTCCTTCCGTCGCCCAGGACAGCGGCAGTACTCTCGCGCCGCCAGCCGCCACGGTACGCGCCACATCACGCGCGTCGCCGCGCATGACGAAGAACATGCAGCCGCCGGCGCCTGCACCTGCTGCTTTGCCACCGAACGCGCCGGCCTCGGTGGCCGCGGCCTCGAGCTGCGCCATTTCAGCGGTTCGCATGCCGGGATCGAGCGCCTGCTGGTGCTTCCAGTTTTCGCTCAACAGCGCACCGACCCGCGCGAGATCGGCAGCACGCAGTGCCTCCGCCATCGCGCTCCCCGTCTCCTTCAACCCGTGCAGGGCGCCGGTCACCGTGCGGTCCCCACGCTCATACGCCCCCATCACTCGTGAAATCGTATCTCCGGAGACACGGCTCGTGTTGGTATAGCAGATCAGCATCTGACGCTCGAGCGCGGCCGCAAATGCCGGACCGAGTGTCACGGGCTCGACCCCGACGTCGGGATCGCGGAAGCTGAGGCGATGAAAGCCCCCGAGCGCCGCGGCATATTGATCCTGCTTCCCGCCGGGGAGCCCGGCCTCGATCGTCTCGACTTGCCAGGCGTGGTCTGCAACGTCCTGGCCGCTCGCCGTCTCCTGACGCGCACGCGTCAGCGCGCCCACCAACGCGACGCCGAGCGCGCCCGAGCTGCCGAGTCCCGAGCCCGGGGGCGCGTCGGACCGCGTGGTCAGCGTGAAACCGCCCAGCACGGGGAACCTGCGCACCGCGGCCGTGAGCAGCGGCAGCTTGCCGTGGACGAGTCCTCCGGAATTGGCGCATTCGAGCGTTTCACCCAGCTCCTCGGACACCAGCCGCAGAAGTTTCCCGCCCAGGTGCAGCTCGACGTGCGCGCGCAGTCCGATCGCGCCATTGACCACGACCCCGCCCTCGCGCGCGGAGAACGGCGGGACATCGGTCCATCCGCCGGCGAAGTCGAGCCGCATGGGCGCCGTGGCATGAAACGCAGTCGGCAGATCCCGGCGTCTCATGGCTGCACGCGCCAGGCGGCGACGGTTGCCAGCTCGCCGCGCATATCCATGCGGACGCCGCGAACTCGGCTGTTCATCGCCTGCACGCCGCGCGCGTGGTACAACCAGACCACGGGCAGCTGATCCGCCAGGACGCGCTGATCGTCGCGCGGATCGGCGGGGAGCGGGATGCCCGTGAGATCCCCGAGCGTGCGAAGAAAGCCCAACCCGGGATCGCCAGGGATCCCCATCACCGCGGCCGTGAAATCGTGTCGCGAACTGTAGACCCGGTCCAGAAACGTAGACAATTCAACTTGGCGGATCGTCACATCGAATCCGACAGCGGCCAGGCGCCTCTGGAGGATTTGCTCGAGCGGCGCTTCGCCACTCCCAACCGTAAGGATCTCGAAACGCAAGGGAGACGCATTGCGCTGCGCGGCCAGCCAGCGTCGCGCCGAATCGGGCGCAAAGGGAATGGTGGACTCACTGATGTAGAGCGGTGTCCCCGGCAGCGCGGGCCCCTCGGCAACGGTGCCGAACCCGAAGAGGTATCCATCCACGATTTCCCGACGGTCGATCGCGAGCGCCACGGCCAGGCGCACCCGCAGATCGTCAAATGGATGCCGGCGTGTGTTGAGCACCAAGGCGTACGGAAAAATGAGCGGGTAATCGAGGACCGCGAGCCCGGTATGCTTTCGTACGAACGCGACGTGCTGTGGACTCACGCCGGCGAAGTCGAGCTCGCCGGCGACGAGCGCCGACAACTTAACCATCGGTTCGTCGACCACGGCGATGATCAGTCGTCCGATGCGGGGTGGCCCACCGAGATCCGCCGGGAAGTCGGCATTCCGGGTGAACACCCAGCGACGGTTCGGTTCGTGCGTCACGAACCGAAAAGGCCCATTCCCCACGGGCTTCTCGTTCCAGCTCGCCTGGCGTAACCGTTCGTGAGGAACCGTGTCGAGCAGATGCGCCGGGAGGATGGCGAGGTCCGCGAGCACGTCTGGAACACCATCCGGGGCGAACCAGGAAGGCTCCCGAAACCGGAGCGTGATGGTCGAGTCAGTGGCGGCGGCGATCGATTCGATGCTCGCGAGCTCGTATAGGCGCGGGTACGCCGTGGCGGGGTCGCGCGCCGCGTTGAGGGTCCACGCGACATCGCGTGCGGTCGTGGCCCGGCCATCGTGCCAACGCACGTCGGTCCGCAGGGTAAAGGTGAGCCTGCGGCCGTGATCCGACCACCGCCACCCGCGGGCGAAATATGGTTGTGGCACGAGCAACGAATCGTACCGCACCAATGTCATGAGCAGCACGTAGCGCTGAACCTGCCGGGCGAGTGGGTGAACGGTGAGGAGGGGATTGATGCTCTGCAGGTCCGCGCCCGACGCAAACAGGACGGTGTCACCGCGGCGTGTCGCCTCGCGCCCGCAGGCCGCTACCACCAGCGTCACGATGGCGAGGATGAGTTTCGACATTCGCGGCACGCCCGCATTCTAGCGGGGCACGGGAGGCAGCGCGAGATTCCCGTCGATGCTCGCCAGGCTGGGATGCCGTCTGCTCGCCGGTCTTGCCGTTGTGCTCGGCGTCGTAACGCTCACCTTCCTCCTGTTGCATCTCGCACCAGGCGATCCTATCGACATAATGCTGGGGCCGGCAGCGACGGCCGAGCAGCGCATTGCGCAGCGGACGGTCCTGGGGCTCGACCGCCCGCTGCCGGCACAGTTCGCGACCTGGTTGAGTCGTTTCGCGCGCGGCGATTGGGGAAACAGCATCGCCAAAGGCCAGCCGGTGCGTGCCCTCCTCGGCACCGCGTGGCGCGAAACCGCGTGGCTCGTCGCGTTGTCGCTGCTGCTCAGCTATCTGGCCGGCCTCGCGATCGGCGCGGTGCAGGCTGCTCTCCGCGGCTCGCGACTCGACACTTTCCTGTCCGTCTCCACCATCACGCTGTTCGCGATGCCGGGCTATTGGCTCGGCGTGATGCTCGTCCTGGTCTTCACCTACTGGGCGCGCCTGCTCCCGGCGTTCGGGACTGCCGGTCTCGACTCGGACTATCTGCACGGAGCGAGCTGGCTGATCGATCGCCTGCGCCACCTCGCGTTGCCGCTCGCGACCCTGACGCTCATCGGGATCGGAAGTGCCGCGCGGTTCGTGCGGGGCGCGATGCTCGACACGCTGAGCCAGCCGTTCATCGTCACCGCGCGCGCCAAAGGGCTGAGACCGCGACGCGTCGCAGGACATCATGCACTGCGCAACGCGCTGGGGCCGGTGGTGACGCTGCTAGGTCTGTCGCTGCCGGTGCTGTTTTCGGGCGCCGTCTTTGTGGAAGCCGTGTTCGCCTGGCCCGGTGTCGGTCGCGTGCTGGTGGAGGCCGTGAGAGCCCGCGACTATCCCGTCGTCATGGCGGCGACGGCGATTAGCGCCGTCCTCGTCGTCGCCGGCAACCTGATCGCCGATGTGCTCGCTGCGTGGGTCGACCCCCGTGTCCGGGAGGGGGGGAGGACCGCGACGCCGTGACGAGACTGCTGCGGGATCGGCGCGGGGTGTTTGGATTTGTCGTCCTCCTAGTGGTCATCGTGTGCGCCATCGCCGCCCCCCTCGTCACGAACGGCGAGCCGACAGCGCTACGCGACATCGTCGCGACCCGGTTTATTCCACCGCTGTCCAGCGATGCGCACGGCGTTTTCCATGCAATCGGCACGGACCGCTTCGGCCGCGACGTGTGGACGCGCCTGGTGTACGGCGCGAGGATCTCGATGGGCGTCGGCGTTCTCGCGGTTCTGATATCGCTCGGGGTCGGTGTGGTGGTTGGCGCGGTGGCGGGCTATTGGCGCGGGCCACTCTCCGTCGCCTTGTTGGGACTCACCGACTTCGCCCTGGCCTTGCCACGCGTGGTGCTTCTGCTCCTGCTCGCGGCACTGTGGCAACCGAGTACGGCCCTGGTGGTGACCGTGCTGGGACTCACCGGATGGATGGGGATCGCCCGGCTCGTGCACGGCGAAGTGCGGGCGCTCGCCGCGCGGCCCTTCGTCGAGGGGGCGGTCGCCGTCGGGGCGCGACGCATGCGCATTCTAGCGCGCCACATCCTGCCCAACGCCCTCACCCCGGTCATCGTCGCGGCTGCCCTCGGCGTCGGCAACGCGATCATCCTCGAAGGCGGATTGTCCTACCTCGGCCTCGGCGTGCAAGCGCCCACGCCCTCGTGGGGCAACATGATCGCGTCGGGCAGCGACACACTGGTGAACGCGCCGTGGGTCGCGACCGCGCCGGGCGTCGCGCTCGTCCTGGTGGTGATCGCGTGCACGCAGTTGGGGGATGCGCTGCGGGACGTGCTGGATCCAAATCTGCGCCGCTAGATCAGGCGGCGCAGGGTCGCTTCATCGATTTCGTGCCCACCCTCGAACGGCATAAGCTCGTACCCGATCTGGTTTGCGCGGAGTCGCTCCTCGGTCGCGGCGATGATCTTCGGCGTGAAGAGCTCGTCGCGCGTCCCGTACACGAGCGTCAGACTGGGAACGCGTAGCCGTTTCAGGTCGAGGTCGGGCGGCACCTCCCCACCCCAGACAATCAGCCGGTCAAGGCGCGACGACCCCCGCCCTGCCCAACGACACACCGTCGCTGTCCCTTGCGAGAATCCCAGTGCGGTCACCCGCGCATTGCGCGGCACGACCTTCGCATACACACCGTCGAGATAGCGAACGTAGTCGTCGATTTCGCGCAGCCGGTCTTCTCGCGTCATCCAGCTCGCGCCGACACGGCGCTCGGCAGGATGCTCCGTCAGATAGAATCGGGACAATCCTTCCGGCGCGACGATGCAGCGCCGCTCCGCCTCGATGGGCCGAAAGCGCTCGAGAAAACGGGACGCCAATTGACCGTATCCGTGGCACACGAGCCACACGTCGGCAGCGTCCTGCGGTGAGCCTAGCGTGAAGTACCGCGCGGATCTGGACGTGGAGAGCTGATGTTCCTGCATCACGTCACCAGAATCGAGACGATTTCATGTGGCTCGGCGACGAACCGCACGATGTTGCCGCGCTGTTCCAATACCAGCGCGACGGCCTCGCGTTCGTCCGCGCGGACGCGATGCGCGGTCTTCACACCGTTGGCGAACCGCCACACGCCGGTGGCCTTGCGGCTCGTGGCGTTGTAACACCGCAGCACCATCGGCGACCCGATTTGAGCGGGCTTGAGCGCCGAAAAGACGAGCCCCGAACCTTCAAGTGCGATGCTCACCGGCGCAGGCGTGAGCGTCGCCGCGTCACGTAACCAGAGCCCGTGCAGCGGCAAGAACGCGTCCTCCCAGAGTTGTGGGAGGACATCGCCACGCTCCACCTCACTCGCACCCACCGGCGCGATCGCGAGATCGATGCGGCTCGAACCGAGGCATTGCGCCCCAGGGATCGCGGTCGGCCAGGCCGCGTGACCGGGTCGGGTAGGCAGATCATCCCGCGACAGGTCGCCAACGGCGCGCAGCAGCGTGACGTGCAGATCGCCGTTCACCGTCCATTCGTATTCGAAGAACGCGGGGATGAGAATGGCCAGCCCGCGGCCACCGCGGGCCGCGGCCACGAAGCGGTGCGCGGGCGCGGTGCGCACCGGCGTTTCGCGCGGGTACGCCGCCGCGTCGACGCTCACCGCGCCGCGCTGGACGGTCCCAAAGGCGGCGCCCGCAGTCGCCGGCGCTCCGGCAAGGCCGGTGACAAGTCGCGCGCGGAGCCGGTGGTAGCGGTTTTGGTTGTCGATGTCCAGAGTCACACGGACTACCGGGCTGTCGGCCAATACCTGGACGACCAGGCGCGCGTCGATCCCGCGGATCACTTCCCATCGCGCTTCGAGCGCGGCCACCAGCGGCCCAGCCGCGAGTCGCCGCACGATGATCGGACCGCGGCTTGGCTTGATGCGGTCGCGCGCAGCCGGGCAGTGGGTGTACGCGTCCCCCGCATCCCCGGCATCCTCCAGGCGCAGCAGGTCGCCATATCGCTCGTTGCGCCGGCGATCGACCAGCGACAGCGCCCCGTTCGGCTCGAGTGTCACCTGCACGAAGCGATTTTCGATCGAGCGACCGCGAACCCGAGCGTCTTCACTGCGCGAGAGTGGCACGGGAGCGCCCGCAGTCAGCGCGGCAACACCGAGGCCGGGCACGGGCGGCGCGCGGAATGCAATCCGCACTTGATCCACTTCGTCCTGATCCGGGTAATGACGCGCCGCGTCCGTTCGCTCCTGCGTGACCCGTTGGGCGAGCACCTGGACAGGAATCGGTCGCCCCTCCTGCCCATAAAGGGCGAACGGCCGGAAGCCTGAGCCCCGCCGAGGAAGCCGACCTCCGGATGGTGGCCCGACCAACACGTCGCGGCGAAACACCGTCACGTCGGCGACAGTGACGCCGCCACGTGAGCGCGGCGTCGGATTCCACAGCACCAGTCTTGGCTCGCTGCCGTCCGCGCGTTCGCGCTGCAGGTCGGGATCGTGCCCCGCCAGATCCATGAGTCCGCCGCGCGTCAGCTCGGCGGCGTACGCGGCAACTTCGGTGAGGCGATGCTCAGCCGCGGCCGCGACCGCGTCGGCCGTAGTTCCCGCGATCGTGTCGTGAAACTGCGTCCGCACCAGGGTGCGCCACGCCGTCTCGAGTATTGATCGGCGATCGCGCGTCCCTCCCCCGGCGTACCGTGCGAGCGCCACCAGCGGCTCGGCCAGCCGCTCCAACCATAGCTCGACCTGCCCGTGCCGCCGCTTGAGCGGCGCGCGAGTCCCGTGCACTCCCTGCAACGTCCAGGTGTAGCCGTACGACGACCGCAGCTCGCCCGCAACAGGGTTCGCCGGCGTGCTTTCGGCCGCCTGGAAGAATTCGTCCAGGCGAGAAATGCGGAAGGCACTCGCCGGCTCGAGATCGGCAAGCAGATCGCGGAAGCGCGTGAGCGTCGGATGCGGCGCATGATGATCGGCGCCGACAAACAGCGGGATGTGCTTGCCGGCTGCGCGCTGCACGAGCGTGGCACGAACCTGTGTCCAGAGGTCTGGCAGGCGCGCTCCGGACCCGGGCAATGCGGCGCCGATCTCGTAACCGTCGGGCGGCAGATGCCACAGCAGGATCTCCCGGCTGTCTGGCCCCCGCCAACAAAAGAAATCATGGTCCTGCCCCGGCTTGCCTCCGAGACCGCGCCACACGACGCCGTATTTCAGACCGAACTCACGCGCGAGGGTCGGCAACACCGCGGGGTGACCGAACGCATCCGGTGAGTACAGCACGTCGAGTCGTCCACCGAGGCGTTCCGCGTCCGCGCTCCCGAGCAGGAGATTTCGGATCAGCGACTCGCCCGAGGGGATCAGCTCGTCGGCCAGCACATACCACGGACCGATCTGCAGGCGCCCCGTCTTCACGAGTGTCTTGACGTCGTTGTCGCGCTCGGGACGCGCGCGCAGGTAGTCCTCGAGGAGAACCGTCTGGCCATCGAGCAGGAACGTGCGAAAGGCCGGGTCGGCGTGCAGCCGGTCGATCAGCTCGTCGAGCATCAGAATCAGGCGCGCGTGAAACGCGGCGCGGGGGAGGAACCATTCCCGATCCCAATGCGTGTGCGGGATGAGATGAAAGATGAATGCGGTCGTCACGCGGGGGGGGGCGGGCGCAGCTGCGATATCTCCGCGGGACTCGAGAGATGCACGTGCGCCACGCGACGCCCGCGTGCGAGCAGCGCCCGCACGTCCCCGCGCGCCTGCGCGTGATGCAGCTGGCCGAATGTCCAACCCATCTCCGGAATGTCGAGGTCCTCACCGATGTCGCTGGTGATCACGAGAAACAGGCCGCTGTTTGGTCCGCCTTTGTGCAGCTGGCCCGTCGAGTGGAGATAGCGGGGGCCGATGCCGAGCGTCGTCGCGCATCCAAGCGCCTCACCCCACGCGGCGCGCAACTGCTGGAGCTGTGCGAGCACCTGAGGCGTCGGTGGGACGTATGCGAGGATCGCGAAATAGTCTCTCGGGCGGGCCTGCTGCCGGAGTTGTGCGGGCGTCAACGTCGGCAGGGGCGCAGCATGCTGCGCCCCTCCACCCGTCAGTTCCGCCCGCGCGAGCCGTTTCGCTTCCTCGACGTCGGGCTGATCGAAGGCGTTGACGCCAAGCGCTTCGCACAACGCGGCCGTTGCGTACTCCCAGCGCAGGAACTCCGCGCCCAGATCGAGGGGATCGGCGGAGAACATCTCGGGACCGGCCGTTTGCGAATCGGGCAACGCGCCACGCGCAGGATCCTGCACGATCGGCACTACACCGCGTCCGTCTTTGCCGGAGCTCTCCGCGACAAGCTGCTCGATCCAGGTCGCGAGCGGGGCGATCCGCGGTGGAGGGTTCAGATACAGCTTGTCGCGGCCGCTCTTCGCCCGAGCGGCGATGGCGGCGCCGAGCGCTCGCGCGGCCGCGATGTCGACGCCCCCCCTCCCCCCCCTCCCCTCCCTCCCCCCCCGCGTCCGCTCCAGCAGCGCGCGACCGTCGAGCCCGCTCAACGCTGCGGGCACCATGCCGACGGCCGTCAGGGCGGAGTAGCGACCCCCGACATCCGGGGGATGGGGAATGACCGCTCGGAACCGTTGCGCGCGCGCGATCTTGTCGAGCGGAGTGCCCGCCTCGGTGATGGCGATGAACTGCTCGGGGCGCGCGCGGGCCGCGAAGTAATGGCAGAAGGCGAGTGTTTCGACGGTATTGCCGGACTTGCTGGAGATGACGAACAGCGTGCGTGCCAGGTCGGGGCCTGTCCCCGCCGCTCGCACGGCGTCCGGATTGGTGCTATCCAGGACGTGGAGACTCTTGGCGCCGAACGTCTCGGCGAGCACGGCGGCGACAAGACTCGACCCACCCATGCCGCAGACGAGGGTGCGTGTCAGCCCATCGCGTCGCACGGCCGCCGCCAGCGCGGCGTGCTCGTCCCACTGCGCGAGCGATTGCTCCGGAGCACGCATCCACCCGAGCGGATTCATTGGCGGGCAAACATAATGCGGATAATTTAGGCCGGAGTGTCCTGAGATGATGCCGTTGAGCCGGCCCGCTCGCGTGTTGGTCAGCATCGCCGTCGTGTCGCTGGTGGCGATGGTGCTCTTGTACGCATTCCCGGCGAGCGACCGGCGCACGCTCACCATCATCGCGGATCTGTGCTGGATCTGGGCGGCCGCGTTCGCGGCATTCGCGTGCGTCGCTTCCGCACGCCGTGCCACCACCTCACAGCAACGGCGCAGCTGGCGTTGGATCGGCGCGGGGTGCGGCTCGTTCTTCGCAGGCCAGCTGGTGTGGACCTACTACGATCTGTGGCGCGGTGCGCCGCCCCCCTACCCCTCGCTGGCAGATCTCGGCTACCTCGGCATCTACGCGTGTCTGATCATGGGTGTGATGACGCTGGTCCGCAGGCAACCGACGCGCCGCGCCGATCCCGAGCTGGTTCTCGATACGGTGCTCGTCACGTTCACGGTGGGTGCACTCGCGTACGAGTATCTCTTCGAGCCGCTGCTGAGCGGCAGCGCACCCGTGTCGACGGCGGCCCTCGTGACGAGCATCGGCTGGTCGATCGGCGCCGTCGCGGTGTTGTGGATAATCCTGATCCAGATGCTGCGCCGGTCGGTGTTCCCCGCGGCGACCGCGGCGCTCGTGTTTCCTGGCGTGGTCCTGTTCGCCATCGGCAATCTGATCTACGCCGTCGTCGCGCTGCGGGGAACGTTTCAGGCGGGTAGTCCACTCGACCTCACGTGGGACGCGGGGCTGCTGATGATTGCGGCCGCGGCGGCGATCGCGCCCGATTACGCACAGCATCTCGAACGCAGCGCTCTGACGAGGCCCGACACCGGAATCATCCGCATCGTCGCCCTGGTGATCGGACTTGCGGCCATGACCGGTATGGCAATCGTCGCGCTCCTGCGATCGAAGCCGGACGCCGACGATGCCTTGATCATCGGCACCGGCCTGGCGATCGTTGCCGCCCGCGTGCTCTACTTGCTCGGCGTCGATCGGCGCTACGCGCAGGTCCTCGAGGACGAGGTCGCCAATCAGACCCGCTCGCTCATGAGCTCGCTGGGCGCGACGGCGTCCGCGGAGCGCAATCTCCGCCTGCTCATGGAAGCGGTCCCCGATGCGATCACCGTGGTGGACCGGGAGGCCTACGTGCTCGACGAGAACACGTCCGGCCGTGTCCTCGTCAACGCGTTTCCCGGCGACACCCGGGAGGGCGGCGGAAAACGATCGGCGTTGGGGTGGCTCGAGGGAACGGCCGCGCGCATTGCGCGCGAGCATCTGGCCGCGGCCTTCGATGGTGAGCTACGCCGCTTCGAGGTCCCGTTTCAACGGCCCGACGGCAGCGACGGGACCGGCCACGTCCTGCTCGCTCCGGTGCGCGAAGGCGGCCGCATCCCGAAGGTGCTGATGCTGGTCCGCGACATCACGGAGCAGCGCCGCACGCAAACGCAGCTCCAGCAGGCCGAGAAGCTCGCGGCCATCGGACAGCTCGTGAGCGGGGTGGCCCACGAAATCAACAACCCCGCCGCCATCATCTCGGGATTCGCGCAGACGCTGCTGCTCGATCAGCTGCCGCCCGATCAGCGCGAGACCGTGCAGATGATGTATGACGAGGCGACGCGCATCGGCAGAATCACGTCGAATCTGCTCGCGTTCGCGCGTGCGGGAAGCAAAGAGCGCACCCTGGTGGAGCTGAACGAAACGGTCCGCCGCACGTTCGCGCTCCGCTCGTATCATCTCACCACACTCAACATCACCGTGAATCTCGAGCTCGACGAGGCCAACCCCAAGGCATGGGCCAACGGTTCGGAAGTGCAGCAGCTGTTGCTCAATCTGCTCATCAACGCCGAGCAGGCGCTCACCACCGTGCCGGGCCGGCGCGCGATCACGATCCGGACGATGACCGCGGGCGACGAGGGGATCCAGCTTCAGGTCGCCGACACCGGCCCTGGCATCCCGACCGACATTCAGGAAAAAATTTTCGATCCCTTCTTCACGACAAAGCCGGAGGGCACGGGGACAGGACTCGGCCTGTCCATCTGCTACGGGATCGCGCACGACCACGGCGGCAGGATCTCGGTGCACTCCGTGCCGGGACATGGCGCGACCTTCACGGTCGCGCTGCCACGAGACGCGCGCACTCGCCAGCGGACGACGCCCGCACCGATGCGGGTGCCCGTCGAAGCGCGCGAGCCGGACGACGCCCTCTCCGTGCTGCTGATCGACGACGAGGAAGGCCTGCGCCGCGCCGTGGTGAGCTTTCTCAAGCGCCGCGGCATGCGCATCATCGCGGTGGAGGACGGCGGGGATGCGCTCCGGGTGCTGCGCCGCGAGCGCTTCGACGTGATCGTGTCGGATGTTCGCATGCCCGGCATGAGCGGCGGCGAGTTTCTGGAACGGCTGCGCCGCGAGCATCCCGCGATGGTCAACCGCCTGATTTTCACTACCGGCGATACATTTGCGAGCGACACGTCGTCGCTGCTGCGCGAGTCGGGCGTGCCGTCGCTCGTCAAACCGTATGACTTCGCGAAGCTCGAGACCGTCCTCCGCGAGGTGGCGGAAGCCGCTAGAACCTCGACTTGAGACGTACCTCGAGGTCTGAACGCCCGATGCCGTTCGCAGTCGGGACCAGGCTAAACCGGACCGGCTCGGCGTCCACCGCGAGTGCATCGAGCACCTGCTCCTCCACGGTCAGCTCGTAATCCCCCGGCTTCACCCCCATGAGATAGAACGCGCCGTCGTTGAACGTCACGAGAGTGCGCCGGATGCCGCTCCGACGATCCGCCAGAATGAGCGTCACGCCGCCTACCCCGGCGCCGTTGCGGACGACGCGACCCTCGATGACGCCCGCTTCCACGACCGGGATGTCGAGACTGCGGAAGCGATTGGGCCCCGGGACGATGCTCGTCCGCGCGAACAGCGGCACGAGGAGCGGCGAGTCGAGCGACACCGAATCGAGACTCACGATGACCGGCTCGAAGGGCACGAGATCCCAGACGCGATACGCGCCGCTCGAGTCGGTGCGAGCCGACAACGAGCCGACCAGCACGCGGGCGTTCACGACCACCGGTTCGCCCACGTCACGGATGCCGTTGGCATTCAGATCCATGAAGACGCGGCCCGACAAGCCGGAACGCTCGAGTGAGGGTCCGGGGGCCACGCGTAGCCGATCGGTGCGGCGGTCCCAGAGCACGGATCCCTGGAGAAACTGCGTAGCGCTGACCGGCTGGCCCGGAGGCGCGAGCAGCGATGTCACGGCGCGCAAGGCCGACAAGTACGAGGTCACGGTCACCGTGTATGTGAGTCCGGCATCGCCGCGCAGCCAGTTGGCGCCCACCTCGACACGCACCCCGCGTGCCAGCGGATGAGCCGCAAAGGCCGACCAGGAGACCAGACCCGCCTGCCGCTCGATCTCCGCGTTGGTTCGCAGCAACGTCTGACTCAGGAACCTGCCCCAGCGGGCGCGCGGCATCACAAACGTCGCGAGTCCGACGAACTCACGATCGTTTTCATCGCCGAGTCCGGCCACCGCGTGCCCATGTTCGGTGCGCACGTAGGGCAAGAGCCGCATTTCGTCGGTCTGCAGTGATGCGCCCAGGCGCGTGCGCGTCAGTAGACCGGCATCGGTGCTGATGCGCTCGAACCGGCCGTCGAAGAAGAAGAACCCGTGGCTCGTCTTGGGACGGAGGAACCCGGTGAGAGTCCACTGCGCGCGACGGCCCGGCACGGCCAGCACCGATGCCGAATCACGCGTAAAGTGGACGTACTCCCCGTCCAGCCGTAAATCGACGGACGGCTCGTAGCGCAGCGCTCCACGCACCAGTCCTGCACCGACCACCTCACTTTGGATCGCCCAGGCGTTGCTCGGATTTCCGATCAGCGCCGCGTAGGGATGCGTCCGGTCGGGAAGCGAGTCCCGCCAGAACCGATCCAGCCCGCCCTGCAGCGTCCATCGCGCCGTGGCCCCATAGCGCAGGTCGAGATTCGCGGTCGCATTGCAGCTGACCGACGGCTGCGGGCAGCGGCCACCCGAGAGACCGTACTCGAACTGGCGCGCGGGCAGCAGCTCCGTCAACACGCGGTAGGTGCGGTTGAATTCGCGGATCTCGCCGAACGGACCGTAGGCGACGAAGTCGACCGGGTTTTCGCCGTAACGAACCGGAAGAGCGATGGAGAACCCGCCCGACGCGCCGGCCGAATCGTACGCCACGAGATCACCGCCGCGGTACGCCTCCACCGACCATCCCGGCTCGAGGCCGCCGGCGTAGCGCAACGATCCGAGGAGCGACGGCCGGACGAAGGGGGCGTTGGTGATCGAGACGCCCTCGAGCGCGCGCGCGCGCGGGCCGGTGGACGCCACATCGCCCAACCGCAGCTGCTTGACCCAGCGGTTCTCCCGCCAGACGCCGGTCCACGAGGCATCGACGTGCAGCTGGCCCAGCTCCGCCCGGCCGACACTCTGCGCCAGCATTTCGAGCGAGCCGCCACCCACGTCGGCACCCAGTCCGAATCCGTACGTCGACCCGGCAAGCGGATCGGTGGAGGGCGAGAAGAGCGAATAATCGACGACGACCCCGTCCCACGACGGATGCTGCAGGCCCAGGGTTACGTCGGCGCGCATGCCATCGGGACGCCGCAGGTACGCCTCGCGGGCCGCTTCCCGTCGCAGCCGCCGCGCGATCGGCAGGCTGCTCGGATCCACCACGGTGGCGGTGAGATCGGACCAATCGACCGAGAACATCACGCCGAGTAAGTCGCCCAGACGCTCACTGCCGACGTAGAGCTCCGGAGACTCGAAGCGAATGAATTCCCGCTCGATGCGCACGCGTCGATCGCCGTACTGCATCGAATCACTGCGCGGATCGATCACGATGCGGCGGTTGCCGGGATCGACCGTTGCTTCCAGACGCCCATCAGGCGTCAGGCGATGGCGTATCTCGACGAGCTGAAAAAACTGTGACAGCGGCAGCAGCACCTCGGAACGCACGCGATACGCCTGCACCGTTGTCCCGGTGATGCGACCGATGCGCAGCTCGATGACGACCGGTTCCGGCACGGTGTCCGGACCGAAGACGGCACCGAGGCTCAGGGCCGCCACCAGAGCGAGCATGGTCTACTGGTAGACGAGGGAGACGATGACCGACCCCTGATAAATCCCGGGCTTCGCCGTGGCCGCGGGATTCACGGTGCCGCCTACCCAGACGTACATGCTGGGGTTTGGAGGCGGACCCAACCGACCTACCGCCCCCGTCGCGGGATTGAAGATCGTGCCGCCGACCGGATTGTTCGTCGCGCGACGCCAGATCGCCGATACCGCGCTGAAGCTGATCGGCATCGTCGAGCCCGGCAGGGCCTGGATGTTGGTCAGCTGAGTCGGCAGCGTGAAGCTGATGATCACGTTGGCGTTCGAGCTGCCGGTGACCTGCCATTCACCGGCGGCAGCTACGGTGGGTAGGACCGTCGTCGGGACGCTTTTGATGACCGTGCCGAAGTTCAAGTCTCTCAAGGTGGCGATCGTCATGCCGACCGTCACGACCACCGCGTCGGCCGATACGGACGCTCCGGACTGCGCCACGGCGCGTCCGGGCACACCTAGGCATACGGCCAGCACCAGGATGTTTCTCACGGCACCACGATCTGAACTGAATCGCGAACCGCCGGCGCCTTGAGCACGACTTTGGGATCGAGGTCCTCGCGCTCGGCGACGATTTCATAGCGCAGCCAGTAGCGCCCCCGCCGCAGCCCGGGCGCCGGGATGGCGCTCGCGAGGCGTGGCTCCATCGTGAAATAGACGCCGATGGGAGACTCGTACGACGTGACGAGCGAATCGCCGAGGCGCTGCGCCCGCACCGCACCCGTCGAGTCCACCAGCGTCTCGCGAATCATGCCGATGAAGGCGGCATTGCCATGGCGCTCGATCGTGGCGCGGGTGATCACCGAGTCGCCGACGACGCGGGCGCGCAGATTCGACAGCGACACCCGCGTCGTCACCGAACCCTTGCGGTAGTTCACGCCGATGATGGTACGGACCTCGAGCGTGAGACCCACTCGAATCGCGGTGGTATCGGCAACGCCCGTGATTGGCACCCGGCCGGCCTGGGCGGCAATCACGAGCCGCAGCCAGTATTCACCGTCGACAAGTCCGATGGGCGGCCGGGCGAGCAGGCGCACGGTCTGCCGCTCTCTGGGGGCCACCGTCAACCGTCGAGGAAAGGCCTGAATCCACGCGAGCGCCGACGGCACCGTCGAATCGGGATTCTCGACGGTGTGCAGCTTGATGTTGCCACTCGAGTCCGTCGTGGGATACCCGAAGATCGTCGAGATCGTGACTTCCACCGGTTCCGTGCCCGGATTGTACAGCAGCACCGATCCGCTACGCTGGCTGTGGTCGATGAACACCGCGTGCGGCGCCACCATGACGCCCTGCGCGGGGAGCGCGGCGCTGCCGAGCGCCAGGATAGCCGCAACGCCCACGGCGCGCATCACGGCAGCACCGTCACGTTGAGGATGATCGTCGCAGTGTACGAGCCGGCCCGCTGATTCGTTGCCGCATTGGCGGTGGCACCAAGGAAGACCGAGGCACGGCCATTGTTCGGCAGCGTCGCGGTGAACGGCACCTTCGGATCGAATCCCACTTGGCTCCCAATCGCTTGTGTCTGCGAGAAGCCTGCGTCACTGGCTCCAAAACTCAGCGGCATCAGCGCTCCAGCTGGACCGGTCATCCTCAGCGGCAACACAAACGACAACAACAACGACCGCCCCTTCGGCCCCTTGATGTCGAACTGGCCGCTGTTGGCGGGATCGGTGCGCAACACGACGCGCGGCACACCCGGCAACACCGCGCCGAACGTCACGCCCCGCACCCCCGTGACCGTGAGCGGCCTGGCCTGTGCCACCAGCGGCACGCTGAGCAGCATCGCAAGGGTCGCGATCCACCATTTGCGCTTCATGGGTTGAGTGTGTCTCCTTGCGACAGCGCCGGCAGAGGAATCTGAGTCCCCTGCCGGCGCGCCATCAACTCGACGCCAAACTCCAGTCGCTTAGTAAACCACCGTCATGGTGACAGACGCCGTGTAGACACCGGCCACCTGGTTCGTCGCCGGCTGCACTTGCGCGCCGACCCACACGAACAGCGCGCCGGTAGCGCTGAGGGTCGGGTTCGCGCCCGCTGCGGGCGAGAACGCAATACCACCGACCTGCGTGGCAAGCAGCGCATGCACACCCGTGTAGCTCACGATCGGCATGGTGTTACCGCCGGACGATAGCGTAGCGGGGAGTGTGAACGAAAGGGTAACGGGGGTGCTCGCCTGGCCGGTGACGTCAAAGCGGCCGCCATTCGTCAGGTCGGTCGCGGCAACCGTCTTGTTCACGCCCGGGAACACGTTCCCGAAGTTCAACGGCTGGGCGCCAACCACGTTGATCGGCGTCTGGACGCTCGCCGTCGCCGTGATGCTGGCATTGTTCGTCTGGGCCTGGAGCGCCGTACCCGTCAGGACGAGGGCGGCCACTACCAGGGACAGCTGCGTGATGCTGCGCATTTCGTACTCCTGTGTTTGGTGTCGAGCTATTAGTCAGTTGGAGTGCCATTCGGCTCCTCCACCCTTCTTGAGACCAGTGATGGCAAGGCTTATGCCAACCGCCGGTTTTTTGGGCATTGTCAAAGTTTTTGACGAAATGGCCCCGAAAAGCGGAAGCCAAAATAGGACAGTGAGTTACGCAATGCAATAGCGCGGTGGTGTCACGATCCTCGACACCTGGCTGGTCTCGCTACAGGCTCGTGAAACGCAGCAAAGTTAATTATCACATTATGTTAGCTCGTTACAATTCATCGGCACGGCGCCTGCCTTAGAGAGTGGCCGAGATCCAACGGTCCTCACTTCAGGGAGCAGGCGATGCGGTTCGGTCTAGTGGCGGTTCTGGCGGTTGGAGCGCTGATGCTGGTGGGGCGGAATGCAGAAGCCCAAGCCCGTGGCACCCTGCAAGCCACGGCCACAGTTGTGGATACGCGTCAGGGTTTCGAGGCTCTGAGCGCGGTCCGCCAGGCGGTTGCGAATTCGAGAATCGAAACCCAGCACGCTGTCGCGACAGTGGCGCAAATCTCGACCGCGCGGCCCGCTTCGAAACCGAGCACCGTCGTCGTGACGGTGGATTTCTCGAGAAACTAGCTAAATGCCAAGCCGCTGGCGCAACGCCGGCGGCATGAGTGGAATCGCGTACCTGACCGGCACGGACAGCGCGAACCCTGGTCCCTGCCGCAGCCCCGCCCGATGTACTGAAATCACTTCCCCATCAGCGTTGAAAACCGGACTCCCGGAGGATCCGCCGGTCGTCATGCCGTCGAATTGAATCAAGTCGGCCGTCACACGTGACAAGATGCCGGCCGTCATCGACGTCCGAACGATGGATGTGCGATCGCGTGCGAAGCCTGAGCCAGCCGGATATCCGATGAGCGCGGCCGGCTCTCCTTGCCGGGCCTTCGTCCCGGCCCAATCGACGGCGGTCAGGTGCGAACCCTGAAACCCGCGAATCTTGATCAGGGCTACGTCGCGCTCACGGGATGTGGCGATGACGTCCGCATACCGGCCGGTCGACTGATCGGCCATCGTGACCCACACCGTGTCAGGCTCGGCGTGCGCGGAATCTGCCACCACGTGCCAGTTGGTGAGCATGTAGCCGTCGGGGCTGATGACAAAGCCGGTCCCGTCGTAACGGTCTGCACCGAACGAAACCGTAATCAGACCCACCGCCCCCTGATTCTGTTGTGCCATGCCAGCGAAGTCTGTTCCCCGGATGGCGCGCATCTTTGCGTCGAGGCTGGCCGCTTGAGCTTCGGCCGCACTCACCGAACGTCGGAGGCTGTCGATGAGGCCCGGCGATGGCGCACGGCGTTCAGCCTCCGCCAGCTGATCGCGCATGCGTTGGAGATCGCGCTGCGCTTCTTCCCGCCGCGCTTCGCCCACCGCCAGCTGCTGCCCCAAGGCTTGCTGTGCCCGGTCCAGGGCCGCCTGGAGCTGCGCGGTCCGCGACTCCGCCGCGACCAACTTGACGCGCAGTGTCTCGACCTCGGCGGCTGGGGCCGCGGCGGCCCGTGCAGCGGCCAGGTCGCGCCCTAGCCGCTCCCCCTCGGCTCGTGACGAATCCTCCGCCGTCCGCAGCGCCTGCTTGGTGTGCTCGACCTGGCGGGACAGCAGCCAGTACACGCCGTAGACTCCGCCACCGAGCAGGACGACCAGGATGACCAGGAGTCCCGTCAGCCAGCGCATCTTCCGACGAGCGTCCTTTCCAACTTCCTCTCTGACTGCTTTCATGAATGCGCTGGTGCCACGGCCGCCGCGCTTGCGCTCTTCTTTCGCTTTAGCGAGCGCGTCCCCAATCATCCCTCTCACCGTTCCCTGACCCAGCGGTCCCCCCGGTCTCGCCTGCGGACGGGCGACCGCCTTCTGCGGAGCGGTGCCCATCCCTTCGACCAGTAGCACGGGACCGCCATGGCCGAGCATGATCCTGTCGCCGAGCCGGACCGGCATCGGGTTGGTAATGCGCTCACCGTTCAAGTAGGTGCCGTTTTTGCTCCCGGCATCACGCACGACGAGACCGCCGCTCGGGCCAACCGTCAGCTCGGCATGGACGCGAGACACGCTCGTGTCGTTCGTCTCGACGGGTTGGACCTCGCATTCCCGCCCGCGTCCCAAACGGATGCGAGTGCCACGCGCCTCGAAGCGCTTGCCGGTGGTGGTCACGAGCAATGTGACACCATAGGCGCGCTGCTCGGCCTCCTTGGGAGGCTGCTGGAAGCCGGGATGCTCGGCGAGCGTGGCTTCGAGCTCGACCGCAATGGTCGTTACCCGGTATTCCGGGCCGGATTCAGCCAGGCGGATCACGTCGCCCTGTTTCACGGGAGTCGGGGCGCTCACGCGTGTGCCGTTCAGGTATGTGCCGTTCTTGCTGCCGAGATCGGCGAGTAACCACGCGCCATTCTCGAACCGCAGCTCCGCGTGGCGTACCGATACCACCCGCGCCGCGTCGCCACGGATCACGATGCTCGCATCGGGATCGCGACCGAAGCGCAAGGTCGCCCCCGAGGACTCAGCGACCTGTTGCCCGCCGGAATCAGTCAGTTTGAAATGCGACACGAATCGAAACTACGGCTGCTCTGGACGGCCCGCGAGGTCGTCCCGCATCGTGTACGCATGGACAACCTCGCCCACGCCCTCGTCGGCGCTGCACTTGGCCGCGCGATTGCCGATCGCCATGTCGCTCGAGCTGGTCTCATCGGCGCTGTCGCCGCGAACATGCCGGATTGGGCCGAAACATTCACAGGCTATTGGGGATGGCCGGGCCCCGATTTCCTGGTTCATCATCGGGGCATCACGCACTCGCTCGCCGCCGCCCCCATCGAGATTGCGGCGCTCACCCTGATTGTCGGATTCATTGCACGCGGCTGGACGCGCTGGCACGGTTCCGGATCCATTCCGCCCTGGCGCTGGCTCACGCTCTGCGTGACGATCACGTTTCTGAGCCATCTATTCATGGATTGGCAGGGCTCGTACGGCTGGCGCCCATTCCTTCCATGGAGTGGCACGTGGTACTATCTCGACTGGGTCGCGATCGTCGATCCGTTCTTTTGGTTGCTGCCGTTGATTGCGCTGGCCTGGGGCAGCGAGCGCCACTGGAAACCGCTCGCCGGTACGCTGCTGGTTGGTAGTGCAATCACCTTCCTCCTGGTCAGGCGCGAAGACGTCGTCGCGTCCTGGGTGCTCGCGCTGTACCCCATCATCTGTCTCACCGCCGTGATCGGATGGATTCGCTACTGGTTCGGTCCGGTGGGTCGGCAGCGAGCCGCGGCGCTGGCGTTGGCTGTCCTAGTGGTATACGCCGGTGCGCACGGCACCGTGGCGGGAATCCGCAAGACCGACATCCGACAGGCGGCGGAGCGCCGTTTCGGCCCGGGCGCGGCGTGGGCAGCACTCACCAACATCGGCCGGCCCTTCAGCTGGGAAGGGATCTACGCCAGCGTCGATACCGTCGCGGGAGACGACTGGCGGCTCCCCCGGAACCTGCGCGCACCAGCGGTCGTCCGCGCCCTGGAAACCCGTGAAGGTGGCGCGATGGCCCAGTTTGCCCGCTTTCTCGCGGCCGAGGTGGATACGACGAACAAGACGATTTACCTGCGGGATGCCCGCTACGCGCGAGCGGGGCGCGACGGCTGGGGCGTGGTGCGGGTCAGGATGGAGTGATGTTTTTGAATTTGCCCGAGCCGCGGCGGTCCTTCAGCTGGCGGCGCGGCTGGAACGAGCGACGTTCCACACGGCTGCGCCGTTCCGTGCGTCCGCGCCGTTCCACCAGAACCGGCGCGCCCCGCAGCCGGCGCTCGGTGATGCGGCGGTCGAGTCCTGAGCGGCGCTCGGGCCGGACGCGACGTTCGACGTGATGGCGGATCTCCCGGTGCTCGCTGTCCATCACAACCAATCTGCGCCGTCGCTGTGATTCGTGCCAGCCGAAACGACTGACTACATTAGTCGCGCGTGCACACACCTGACCGACGTTCGCCGACACCGAATGTGACGTCCGTCACCAGCGCCGCGGCCGCGCAAACGCCGCCGGCGGGCTTGCTCGACGACGCGCTGCGCGCACTCGAGCCCACGTTCCGGCTCGACAACCTTGTGGCGCTGTCGTCGGATCGCGCGTTGTATCACGGCTGGGATCGCCTGCTGAAGCGGCCCGTCTCGATTCGCGTCCACCTTGCGGCCGAGGCGCCGGGGCGCGCCTGGTTCATGCGCGAGACCGAAACGCTCGCGCAGCTCGACCACCCCGCCATCCGACACGTCTACGCTGCCGGCGAAATCGCGACGTTCGCCTATCGCACGGCCAACTGGATCGAAGGCGAGAGCCTAGCGGATGCACTGCGCCGCGGGCCGCGCCCGATCCCCCAGTGCATGTCGCTCATCCGTGATCTCCTCGCCGCGCTCGAGCACGCGCACGCGCGCGGCATCATCATGCGCCGCATCGTCCCGTCGACCCTGATGATCAACACGGGAGGCCAGGGCGTCATCACCGATCTGCGCTACTCCAATTGGTGCCTCCCCTACCTGCCGCCGATGCAGACGGGCGACGCCAGCGCGGCCTACATGGCGCCGGAAGTCCGCGCAGGGGAAGCGGGGGAGCCCGCGAGCGACGTGTACAGCGTCACGGCAAACATTTACGCGGCACTCACCGGCAGTGCCCCAGACCCGGATCCCGCGCGGCTCGTGCCGCCGCGCCAGCAGCGCCAGGCGATCCCCGCCGCCGTCGAACGCGTGATCGTCCGTGCGCTGTCGCGCATTCCCAAGGATCGCTACTACACGGCGACGGAGATGCTCGAGGACTTCGTGAGCGACGCGGGCACATTCCAGGTGCTCGCCGCCGCTCCGGCCGTCACCGAGTCCGGGTTCGAGCGGCGCCTGCGGCGGGCGCTGGGCGACGACTACGAGCTGCTGGAAGAGATCGGCACGGGGGGGTTTGGGCGCGTCTATCGGGCCCGCGATCTCGCGCTCGAGCGCGACGTGGCGATCAAGGTCCTGCATCCGGCCCTCACCGCCGATCCCGGCGTGGTGGAGCGCTTCCGCCGGGAGGCACAGCTCGCGGCCCGGCTGCGGCACCCCAACATCGTCAGCATCTACGACATCATGGGCCGCGCCGGCCTGTCGTGGTATACAATGGAATACGTCCCCGGCTCGAACCTCGCGCAGGTGATCCAGCGCCATGGGACGTTCTCCCTTGACCAGTCAGAGCGACTGCTCAACGAAGCACTCTCGGCGCTCGAGCACGCGCACAGCGTGGGCCTGATTCACCGCGACCTGAAGCCGGAAAACATGTTGATCGAGCCCGACGGGCGCCTCCGCATCACCGACTTCGGGCTGGCGCTGGCGCTGCGGGGCGGCGCCCGCTTCGGCGGGGCAACATCACGCAGCGGCACGCCGCAGTTCGCCGCGCCGGAGCAGCTGCTGGGCGAGCGCGTCGACCAGCGCGCCGACTTGTATTCGCTGGCCGCCGTCGCCTATTTCGCATTGTTGGGCAGGCCGCCGTTCAGCGGGAAAACGCCGGAGCAGATTTTGGCGCGGCAGACGAGCGATGACGTGCCGCCGCTGTCCGCCGAGCGGCGCGACGTCCCGCGGGAGCTCGAGGAGGTGCTGAAGCGTGCCTTACGGAGCGACCCCGCGGAGCGCTTTCACTCCGCCGCCTCGTTTCAAGCTGCAGTCAAAGGGGTCTTCGGCGGTTTCTGGCGGAGACTGGCTGCGCTATTTCGTCCGGAGAGCTAATGTCAAAGGAGAGTTAAAACTCAGGAGGGCCCATGCGCCTCTGCTACGGTCTGCTACTCGCGATCCTCGCTGCCTGCGGCTCGAGTACGTCGTACTCCACCTCTCCTCCTCCAGCGCCACCGCCAGCGCCACCGCCCCCACCTGCCCCGGGTACGATCTCCGTGGACATCACGGATTACAAGTACACACCGGACACGATCATGATCGCGGCAGGCACGCCGGTGCGGTGGACCAACCACGGCGCGTTCACGCATACCGTGACCGCCGATGGCAGCGCGTTCAACAGCGGCAACCTCGGCCCGCCGGGCACAGACAGTTACGGCCATCCCACCGCGGGCGCGACATATGACAGAACGTTCGATGTGGCGGGGACGTACCCGTATCACTGCGCCGTGCACACGTTCATGCACGGCGTCGTGATCGTGTCGCCGTAGTCGCTAACGCCAGCGGAAGATCTTCAGCGCGATCACGAAGCTGACCGCGCCCCACGCCATGACGATCGCGAGCGGCGTGCCCAGGGTCGTGACCGCAGCACCGTCGATCATCACGGCGCGCAGCGCGTCATTAAGCGCAGTGAGCGGCAGAGCCTTCACGAACGGGATCATCGCGTTGGGGAATCGGGCGTAGGAGAAGAACGTCCCCGACAGGATCCACATCGGCAGCATCACGAGGTTCATCAATCCCGAAACACCCTCGATCGTCTTCGCCCGGCTCGCCACCAGCAGTCCCAGCCCCGCAAACGCGAACGAGCCGAGGATCGTGATGCCGGCCAGCGCCGTGAAGGACCCGCGCACGGCGACACCGAACAGCAGCCATCCGAAGCCCACCAGCGCCACGACCTCCACGATCAGGAAGACGAGCCGTGAGAGGATGAAGCTCAGCAGGTAATGGCTGCGCCGCATGGGCGTCGCCATATAGCGCTTGAGCAGTTTGCGCTGACGCGCCTGGACGACGGAGAAGCCGACGCCCCAGATGCCGCTCCCGAGGAGATTCATGCCGAGCAGCCCGGGGATCAGGAAGTCGATGTAGCGCGAGCCGGGAGCGACCGCGCGGTCGTCCTGCACGGCCACGAGGTCTTTCCGACCGCGCGTCCGCTGCAGCACATCGTCGACTTCCAGGCGCGCGAGCCCACTCTCGGTGCGGGTCGAGTCGTAGCGGTAGACGACGGGATCCCCCGGCACCACGAGGAGCGCAACACGTCCGGTCCGCAGTCGCAGGCGCGCGGTCGTCGTATCGAGCACAGTGGCGACGAGCCGTGGGGACGAACCGAGTGCGACCGCGAGCGCGCTGTCGCCCGTCCCGGCGACGATGCCGACCTGCAGCTTTCCCGGTCCCGTGTTGCGGAAGGCGAGCCCCAGCGCGAACGCGAGCACGATCGGAAAGCCGAACACCCAGAAGACGGCTTCCGGCTCGCGGTAAAACTCCCGCATGCGCGAGAGCGCCAGCTGGTACATCGGATGCTCACGTATCACGGAGCTGCCGTCCGGTGAGCGCGACGAAGACGTCGTCGAGCGTGGCGTGATGGGTGGTGAGCAGCGACAGCTCCACGCCGCGCTGTTGGAGCACCGCGAGCAACGCGGGGAGGGCGCGGTGCAGCTCTACAACAGTGAGGGAGACGCCATCGCTGCCCGTCCGCACGGCCGTGACGCCCCCCATTTGGCGCAGGACGTCCACCAGATCCTCGGGGATGCCGCCTTCCGTCGGCGCGAAGTCCACGACGTGATCCGCCCCGAGCGAGGCGATCAGCTCCTTGGGCGTGCCGAGCGCGATGATCTTGCCGTGATCCATGATCGCGACCCGGTCGCACAGCCGCTCGGCTTCTTCCATGTAATGCGTCGTGAGCAGTACTGTGCCGCCCGCGGCCCGAAAGCGGCGGATGATCTCCCACAGCTGCCGCCGCGAGTGCGGGTCGAGGCCTGTCGTCGGCTCGTCCAGGAAGAGCAGCTCGGGCTTGCTGACCAGCGCGCATGCCACCGCGAGCCGCTGCTTTTGCCCGCCGGAGAGCGTCACCACGCGCGCCTTCCGCTTCTCCTCGAGCTCGACGAGCGCGAGCACCTCCTCGACGGTGTGCGACTGGCGATAAAACGATCGGAACAGCGCGAGCACTTCGCTCACGGTCAGCTTGTCGGCGAGCTGTGTTTCCTGCAGCTGAATGCCGAGCCGCTCGCGCAGTGCGCGCCCCGCAGCGCCTTCGCGCCACGTCGTCCCCAGAATCTCGACGTCGCCGCTGTCGGGTGGCGTGAGACCTTCGAGGATCTCGATGGTGGTCGTCTTCCCGGCGCCGTTCGGCCCGAGCAGGCCAAAGCATTCGCCCGCCCCGACCGTGAGATCGAGACCCGCGACGGCCACGACGTCGCCGAAGCGTTTGGTCAGCGCGCGACAATTGATCGCTACGATTGTTTTTTCTCGGTCGCTTTCTCGGGCGCCATTTCGTGGGCCATCTTGAGCGCCTGATCGAGCTGCATGGTCATGCTGTTCACCCCGTCCGCCAGGGCGCGCACCTTCATCATGATCCCGGTCCCCGCCCGGTTCGCGACGATCGCCAGGGTGCCGGCGACGTCCGGCAGCGTGCCCAGATTGGCGGTGAGCGCGCGCTGCCGCATGTGGGACAGCTCCCGCGCGATGTTCCCGCAGATGCCGTCGATGATCTTCGGTTTCGCGGCCCGGTTGGATTCGAGCTCGGCGATCAGCTTCCGCACGTGATCGACGGTCCGCACGTAGTGCTGCAGCTCCTCGATGCGGCGGATCTGATTCGCCGACTGCTTCTGCACCACGGCTAGTTCCTCGGTTCCAGCGCCTCGGTGCGCGCCCGCCCATCCACGAGCGACAGCGGGGCTACGCCGAGCAGCACGGCGAGCGTCGGCGCAATGTCCACCGTGTTCATCCGGCCCGCGTACGATCCCCGGCGCACGCCGCGGCCCCAGAAAATGATGGGCACGTGCGAGTCGTCCTCTGACGGCTGGCCGTGCATCGCAATCGGCACGTTGGGAATGTCCCAGACCGACGCGGACTGCAGCGTCACCGTCAGCACGACGCCGGCGTCGGGCGCCAGGTGATGCAGCCAGCGGCGGGCGACCGGATCCGATGCCGTATCGGCGCGCGCCAGGTCCGCCGGTCTGATCACGCGCGCCACGCCCTGAATCCGCACGCTGCGGGCGGCGAGCGCGTCGAGGACGCTGTCGGTCTTCAGGCCGATCGCGGCGAAGCGGCCGTTGTCGCGCAGAAACAGCATGCCGGTGTCGAATTCGAGCCAGTCGCGCGGCGCCCCGCCGGCGCCCGCGAGCCGATCGAGATCGCGGTTGACCGCGGTGACCAGCGTGTCGAGCGAGACGCGATATGCCGCCCCGCCCGTCTTGGCGCGGGTGCGCTCGGGGAAAGACGTGACGCCGTGGTCTGCCGTGAGGACGACGACGATGTTGTCGTGCCCGACGCGATCGGTGAGACGTTTCAAGAACCACGCGAGATAGTGGTCGAGACGCAGCACTTGATCGTGAATCTCGCGGGAGTCGGGGCCGAACGCATGTCCGACGGCGTCGGTCGTCGACAAGCTCACCGCGAGAACGTCCGTGCCCTTGCGGCCCAATCGCAGCGCCTCGAAGCCCTCGAGCGCGAACAGCAGCGTCAGCGAGTCCATCGCCGGCACGCCCGCCAGCGCGGCGGCCGCGCGGATGCTATCGGCGGGAAGCGTGTGCGGAAAGACGACGCCCGTGCCGCCGTTCTCCCACACTTCATTGTCGGCTTCCTTGTATGCGCTGTCCGGCAACAGCAGCGTCCAGACCGTATTCGCCGCCTTGAACGGCAGGCGTCGCGCGTTGAACGACTGGACCCACGTGGGCAGCGAATCCGCATAGTAGCGGCTCGTCGTGAACAGGCCCGACTGATACCAGTATGCCTGTTCTTTCGCGTGCCCGACCGGGAGAATCGCGCCACGGTCCTTCCTGCTCACCGACAACACGCGCGAGGTTGGATCGGCGGCCTTGAGCCAGTCGACCAACGTCGTCCCGCGGAAGCGACGCGGCGACGCG
>DATGVC010000072.1:0-2348 GCA_035300745.1 Gemmatimonadales bacterium
TCTACATGGCGGATTTCGAGGACTCGAACGCCCCGACCTGGCGCAACAACCTCGAGGGACAGCTGAACCTCCGGGACGCGGTGCGCGGCACAATCGCGTTCACCAGCGTCGAGGGGAAGCGCTACACGCTCGCGCCGCGGACGGCCACCCTGATGGTGCGGCCGCGCGGCTGGCATCTGGACGAGAAGCATGTGACCGTGGACGGGCGCCCGATCTCCGCCGCCCTCTTCGATTTCGGCCTCTTCTTCTTCCACAACGCCGCGGCGCTCATCGCCCGGGGTACAGGGCCCTACTTCTACCTGCCGAAGCTCGAGAGCCACCGCGAGGCGCGCCTCTGGAACGACGTCTTCAACATCGCGCAGGACGAGCTCGGCATCCCTCGCGGCACCATCCGCGCGACGGTCCTGATCGAAACGATTCTCGCCGCGTTCGAGATGGACGAGATTCTCTACGAGCTGCGCGATCACTCCGCGGGGCTGAACTGTGGCCGCTGGGACTACATCTTCAGCTTCATCAAGAAGTTCAGACGCCGCCCGGGCTTCGTGCTCCCCGACCGCGCCCGCGTGACGATGGACCGTCACTTCCTCAAGTCGTACGCCGATCTGCTGATTCAGACCTGTCACCGCCGTCGCGCCCACGCGATGGGTGGAATGGCGGCGCAGATCCCGATCAAGCACGACCCGGCGGCGAACGAGGCCGCGCTCGAGAAGGTCCGGCAGGACAAGCTGCGCGAGGTCCGGGCCGGGCACGACGGCACGTGGGTGGCGCACCCGGGGCTCGTGCCGCTCGCGGCGCAGGTGTTCGACGCCTCGATGCCAGGCCCGAATCAACTCCACGTCGCGCGCGACGAGGTGCGCGTGACGCCGCACGATCTGCTCACCGTCCCCGAGGGGGAGATCACCGAAGCCGGTCTCCGCACCAACGTGGACATCGGGATTCAGTACCTCGAATCGTGGCTGCGCGGCGTCGGCTGCGTGCCGATCTACAACCTCATGGAAGACGCCGCGACCGCCGAGATCTCGCGGTCGCAGGTGTGGCAGTGGGTCCGTCACGGCGCGCACCTTTCGAATGGGCGCGCGGTGACGCAGGCGCTGGTCGAGTCGATCATCGCCGAAGAACTGAAAGAGAAGAACCTGCGCGGCGGCAGGTTCGATCTCGCTGCAAAGCTGTTCGGACAGTTGATGACCGGCGCCGAGTTCCCCGAGTTTCTCACCCTGATCGCCTATGAACACCTGGAGTGATAGCATGAACAAGCATGACGTTGTGAGCGAGCTGGACCGCATCTGGCGGACGAACCGGCGTTGGCAGGGGATCACTCGCAGCTACACACCTGAAGACGTGTACCGGTTGCGGGGCACGCTGCCGATCCAGTACACCCTGGCGAGTCACGGCGCCGCGCGACTCTGGAAGCTGATGCGCGAAGAATCGTACGTTGCCGTGCTGTCGGCGCTCACGGGGAACCAGGCGGTGCAGGAAGTCCGCGCCGGACTCAAGGCAATCTACATCAGCGGCTGGCAGGTCGCGGCCGACGCAAACTGCGCCATGACGATGTACCCGGATCAGAGTCTCTATCCGTCCGACAGCGTACCCAACCTGATCGGTCGAATTCAGAATGCGCTGCGCCGCGCCGACGAGGTCCATCACATGAACGGCGACCACAGCATCGACTGGTACGTGCCGCTCGTCGCCGATGCCGAAGCGGGCTTCGGCGGCGTGCTGAACGCCTACGAGCTGATGAAGCTCATGATCGCGGCCGGTGCGGCCGGCGTGCACTTCGAGGATCAGCTCTCCTCGGTCAAGAAGTGCGGGCACCTCGGCGGAAAAGTCCTCGTGCCAACGAGTGAGTTCATTGCCAAGCTGATCGCGGCACGGCTCGCCGCTGATGTTTGCGGTGTGGACACGATTCTCATCGCCCGCACCGACGCGAACAGTGCCGGACTCCTGACGAGTGACATCGACGAGTACGACCGCCGCTGGTGCACCGGCGAGCGGTCGCCCGAAGGCTTCTTTGTGATCAAGGACGGCGTGGAGGCGGCGATCGCGCGCGCCCGCGCGTACGCACCTTACGCCGACATGCTCTGGTTCGAGACGGCGAAGCCGGATCTCGCCGAGGCTAGGCAGTTCGCCGCAGCGATCCACCAGGACTATCCGGGCAAGCTGCTCGCGTACAACTGCTCTCCCTCGTTCAACTGGAAGCGTCACCTCAGCGAGCCGCAACTCGCCGGCTTCCAGAAGGAGCTGGGGGCGATCGGCTACAAGTTCCAGTTCGTCACGCTCTCCGGCTTCCACGCGTTGAATCACGCGATGTTTACGCTGGCGCAGGACTACAAGGAACGCGGCATGGCCGC
>DATGVC010000073.1:0-2838 GCA_035300745.1 Gemmatimonadales bacterium
GCGATCGCGAATACCGCCTGCACCCTGATCACGATCTCCCGTTCCGACTTCGAGCTCCTCCTCGACTTCAACCGTGACGTCGCCTACAAGGTCCTGTGGTCGGTCGTGCGGCTCCTGTCCGCCCGGCTGCGCGTGACGAACGACAATCTGCGGTCGTTCCTCGCGATGTCCATGTTCTAACGGAGACCTCGTGAACTCATTGGCGCCGTACGCCGCGTTTTTCATGCGGCTGGCTGTGGGTGGAGTGTTCCTGAGCCGCGGCTTCGATCGGATCCAGGGCGGCATCCCGAACCTATCGCTGGGTTCCCTCTTGGTGCTGCTCGTGATCGCCATCGAGACGGTCGGGGCGGTGTGTGTGCTGCTCGGCATGTGGACCCGCATGTGGGCCACGGCGATGGCCGTGTTCATGGCGGTGACGATCGTGGCAAGCAAACTGCCTCACCACGCCAACGTCGAGCTCGAGGCCTTGCTGCTCGCCGGCGCCGTCACGCTGATGGCGCTGGGCGACGGGCCGCTGTCGATCGGTATCCGATTCAAGAAGACGGTCTAATGCAGGATTCTTAAGACCCCAGCATCCGCGCCGGCCCGGAGAAAGCTCTCCGGATCAGTTGCAGGAATGGCGACTCCCGTCTGTTTGCGCCACCGCTTGGCGCTCGCTTCCATGTACTCTTCGAGCGATCCCGCGACCCACTCGGCGGCATCGTCTTTCATCTGCCGCACGATCTCCTCCCAGGTGCCGACGTAGGTCGCTCCCGAGACGGTGCTCACGCGGTGCACCTCGAAGCTCTTGTTCTTCATTCCCTGCAGCTCGGTGAGGAGCGTGCCGAACAGCTCCAGCTGACGGGGATCGCGGATCTGGCCGTCCGGCGTCATCGCTTCGATTTCCGACAGCAGGAGGTCCTCAGGGGCGGCCTCGCCGGCGAGCTCGTCGAGACGGTGGTTCCAGGGCACCAGCTCGGGATCTTCGTCGGGCAGGCGATACACGCTCTTCTTCAGCTCGACGAGCCGCCAGATCGCGAGCGCATCGTAATGCTCCTCGGGGCCCGTGCGCTCCAGATGAAACAGCGCAGCCTCATACTCGCCGCGGTCGTACAGCAGGTTCGCGAGGTAGATGCGCGCTTCGCCGAGGCTCGGGTCGAGCTCGAGCGCGCGCCGCAGCCAGCGCAGGCTGCCGCCTTCATCGGCCAGCCGGTGAGCGGCATAGCCAACGCAGGCGGCGGCATCGGCGGAGTCGGGATGCGCTCGCAGCGCGCCCTCGAAGAACCGGCGTGCCTGATCGAGCACACCCTCGCGGAACAATGCGCGCCCGATCTGCAGCATCAGGTCGTGATCGTCCTGGAAGCCGAGGGCCAGCACGCGCTCGAAGCACGCCAGCGCGGCGGCGCGCTCACCGAACTTGAGCAGGACCTCGCCCAATCCGGCGAGCGTATCCTCGTGATCGGGATCGAGACCGCGGGCTTCTTCGAACGCGCGCCGCGCCCACGCGAACTCCTCGCGCGCGAGTCGCGCATAGCCCATACCGACGTGCAGCTCGACGGAGTGGGGATACAACCCCAGACCCTCGCGCAGCGTGTCTATGGCCTCGTCGTATTGACCTTCGTTGTAGAGCTGATGTGCACGTTCGTCATATTCGTCGGAACTGAGGAACGGATCCGACATCGAACGGGTCCCCCCGGGAAGGTTGTGCTATGATAAGAAACGGAGCACTGTTACACAAGCGACTATGACTTCCGCGATTTCCACAATAGAAGCAGGCTCGGCGACGTCGCCCGGCGGTTTTACCGCCGCCGCCGCCCACGCCGGTCTCAAAGCGAACGGCGCGCTCGACGTCGCGTTGCTGGTGAGCGCGACGAGCTGCGCGACGGCCGGCGCGTTCACGCGCAACGCGCTGCGCGCCGCTCCCGTCATCTACGACGCCGATCTGTTGAGCGAGCGACCCGGACGCATGCGCGCCGTGGCCATGAATGCGCGCGTCGCGAACGCGTGCACCGGTGCCGCCGGGCTCGAAGCCGCGCGCGCGATGGCGCGCTGCGCCGAAGAGGCAGCCGGCCTGCCACCGCGGACGGCATTGGTGCTGTCCACCGGCGTCATCGGTGTGCCGCTGCCTGTGGATAAAGTGGGACGCGGCCTGCGCGAGGCCGCCACGAAGCTCTCTCCCGCCGGCGGCGTCGACGCGGCACGGGCGATCATGACGACGGACACCCGTCCCAAGCACTGCGCGGTTCGTCTCGAAACGCCCGGCGGGCCGATCACGATCGGCGGCATGGCCAAGGGCGCCGGCATGATCCACCCCGACATGGCGACGCTGCTCGGCGTGCTCACGACGGACGCGGTTTCGGAGCCCGGCGCCTTGCGGCCGTTCTGGAAGCGAGTCGTCGACCGCACCTTCAACGCGATTTCGGTCGACGGCGACACGAGCACCAATGACACCGTCGTCATCCTCGCAAATGGCCACGCGGGCATCGATCCGTCCCGTGACGGCGCCACGTGGAAACTGTTCGAGGAAGCGGTGACCGAGGTGGCGCGCACCTTGGCGCTGGCGGTCGTGGAAGATGGCGAGGGAGCGACGAAGCGCTTGCAGATCGACATCGTGGGCGCGCAGACCGAAGCGCATGCGCGCGAAGTGGGACGGGCGATCGCGCGCTCGACGCTCGTGAAGACCGCGATCTACGGCGGCGACCCCAACTGGGGCCGCGTGCTGGCGGCTGCGGGCGTCGCCGGCGTGGCCCTCGTCGCGGAGCGCATCACCCTCGAGGCACGGTCATCCAACGGCTGGCTTACCCTTGCGAGCGGCGGCGCCACGGCGCTCGCCGATCCGGCGCAGGCACGCGCCATCTT
>DATGVC010000074.1:0-4195 GCA_035300745.1 Gemmatimonadales bacterium
AGAACAGGCGCAGCTCTATCGGCAGAACAGGCGCACCCACCGCAGTTGAACCCGTGGGCGGAGCGGCCGGTGAAGCGGCCAAGCAAGCGCTCGAGTCGTGGCGTGCAAAGAATGCCCATTGCCCTTGGCAGGCGTTCCTCCAGATCGCTCAGCAGCCAGGTCAGGAGCAACAGTCCGCCGTAATTCTTCGTCCAAGGGACGAGGTCCCATTCGCCCTGGGCCATCCCGAAGTCGCGACCGATACTTGCGAACAAGCGATCCAGCCGTCTCGGCGCAAGGTAGTCGCGTTGCTTCTTCGTGCGTCTCACCCAGACCATCGCGAGGAGCACGTCGGCGAGCGCCATCGTCGTAGGCCAATCGAGCACGCCAACGCCGGGAAGGATCGCCGTTCCACTTCGCTTGCCGGCGGTCAGTGCCGCCTGCAAATCAAGGGCTGCCATGTGTGCGACGAGGCTGTCAGCCTCGGTAAGCCGCGCAGCGCATCGGCTACAGATAAGCAGTTCTGCAGGGTCGTTCAGAACGCGCAACCGCAACACGTTCCCGCAGGATGGGCACGTCCCTCTGAGCGCCACGCGATGACGGGTGCATGCGCCCGTCCAGCCCAACATCCAGATCAGCTGGAGATGCGGACTTTCGGCAACGCAGACCGGACAGACATTGATGCGGCGAGAACGAGCAACGCTCGCCTTCGGCATGCGCCAGCGGTTCGCCGCGAGCCGATCCGCCTCTTCATCGTCCAGCGTCGCAGTCCAGCCGCTCAGCGTCATATCAATAAGGCGGATCCGGCTGATGCCGGTCCAGCTTTCGAGGCGCGTCAGCATGTCATCATCGGGGCGACGCCACCACTCGGGATCGAGCCTGGCATCGACGCCGAACGCATCCCGGCAAAACGCACGCGGCGTCATGCCGAGTTCGGCGCCGAGCTTCGCCACCCAAGAGACGAGCGCCTCGCCGTCCAGCGGCGCGACATGCCTCGGCAAGCGTACTTGACCGCCAAGCCGCGCCGGCGCTGGAGCCACCTCGAACAGGTCAGACCGCAACACGTCGCCGCTCGGAGGGCCGGATGAAGCCTGCATCCTCGATCATGCGCGGAGAGATTGTCTCCACACCTGTGTCCACCGCCAGCACGGCGGCTCGGATGACGATCGCGATGATCTCGCCTAACACTCCTTCCGCGGCCGAGAGAATCCGTGCCGCCATTGCGGACTCGGCAAGATGCGAGGGCTTACGCAGCGGCAGCACAGCCTCAAGTGTGCTGAGCAGCCGGCGATATTCATCGTCATCGGTCCAAAGTGGCAGCGGGAACGGTTCGAACCGATTGACAAGTTGGTCGTCACTGCGGATCGCCCGCAGCGCTTCCGCCGTACCGACGCCAACCAGCGGAATCTGCAGTTCGTTGCCGAGCCAGCGCAGCACGTTGAGCAGCCGCCGTTGCTGCATCGTGCTGCCCGACAGCAGATTATGTAGCTCGTCAATCACCAGCAGCCGCACTCCGGTGGCGCGCATGACGCGCACTGCTGCGTTCTGCTTCGTCGCGATCCGATCACGCGCACTGAAGGGCATTCCCAGCGCCTCGAGGATCGCTCCGAAGAACCGGCTTTCATCAGGACCCGGCGGCATTTGCATCCTCACCACGGGAAGGAGCGCTGTGCCCTCATCGCTCTCGGCCGCTGCAATTCCTGGATGCGCCCGTCGGAACTTCTCCACGATCATGGTCTTGCCGTTGTTCGTCGGACCGACCAGCAAATGGTTCGGCATCCGCATCCGCTTCGGGAAGCTCAGCAGGTCCTCAAGCGCCGCCAGGACGGCTTTCGCTCGTGCGTAACCGATCCACCGATCTGTGCGTATGCGCCGTATCCGCGACTGCGCATCTTCGTCGGCAAACGGCCGCGTCGACGGGTGTAGATGCGGATATTCGCCGCTCATTCCCATTCCTCGACCGTGAACATCCGCTCGTGCGGCTGGAGCTTTTCGCTGATCTCACGGAACGTATCGGCCTCGTCGGGCTCGACTGGCAGCAAATCGGAACGCCCGGGAGTTGCGACGCGCCGACGTCGTTCTCTCTGTCGGCGTGCCGTCTTGCTGGCAAGAATGGCGTCGTCGGCGATCGCCCGCATCGTCTCGATGGTGCGGAAGATCGCGGTTTCATCGACCAGCGCTCGGCCGTCCTCGCGCAGTCGCTTCGACGCGAGGCGATGCTCCCACAGGCTGATCGGCGGACGCCGCAGATCGCGGTAGCTCAGATCGTAATAGGTGCGATCGGGACCAAGCAGATAGACGCGGCTGAGGTCGCGCGGGTCATAGCGGATAATCATTGGCTCGGGATGGCCGATCCAGGTGCTGAGCACGTCCGCCCAATAGGCGATCGAGTGCAGCGCCACGCCATCGCGCCGAATCCTGCGGCGCGCAATCGGCAGGAAGTCGATCAGGAAGCGGCGGGGATCAGCCACCGCCTTTGGCTCGCCCCGTCCGAGCGTCGCGCCGTCGCCGGAAGTTCCGCGTTTCCAGGCGCCCAGCGGGGTCGTGGCGATGCCGCGGTGCAAGTCGCAGTGATAAACCCCCGCGATTGCGTGGCCGAGCCAGCGCTCGACTTCGTCAAGTGTCATCGCTGCCGTCTTGTCCGGATTCAGGTCCCCCTTCGCGCGAACGTCGGAGAAGGTGGTCCCCGGCAGCAGATGAACTTTCCCCATCATGGTGCCGATCAGCCGCTCGATATGGCCGCCATAATGCGGCGTCCGCACCGGGCGGTAGTCGATGGCGATGCCATACTGGTCGCAACCGCGCTTCAGCGCTTCGGAGCGGAACTCCTTCGCGTTGTCCAGATGCAACCGCTCCGGGATGCCGCGCGCTGGCCACAATGCATCAATGCCGCGTTCGGCCAACCAGCTCTCCTTGGCGAGCGCCGCATGACTCAGGCACAGCGCGACGGAGGTCGCAGACGGCGGCTCCAACGACAGATGGAAGCCGACAACACAACGCGTGCAGACATCAATTGCCAGCGTCAGCCACGGGCGCTGAATCGGCGTCCGGGTCACGCTGTCGACCACGATCACATCGACCAGCGTGTGATCAATCTGGATCAGCGACAGCGGCCAGTGGGCCTCAAGCGAACCGATCGCCGGCAGGTAGCGATCGCGAGCCGCCTTGCGGCCTTCCCGTTTTGCAACGACCTCGCGGGGAGGGCGCATCTGCAGCCGCGCCGAGATCGCTTTGCGGCTTGGAACGACCAGACCTGCTGTCATGCAACGCCGCCGAACTTCATCGACAAGGTGCACAAGCCGTGGCCGCTGGCGCGTCAAATATACGGTGTCAATCAGCTCGCTAATCAACGCGTCGACCTCCTGATCGAGCAGAGATATGCCTCGCTCTGGGCCCGGACGGCGCGGCAACAGGCTGGTGAGCCGCGCATCGGCGAGGTAACGCCGCAGCAGCGCATAGGCATGGGTCGGTCCACAGCCGAGTTCGGCTGCGGCCGCCAGCACGTCGCTTCGCGTGCGCGCCGAATTCTCCGCCAGTCGGCGGATCACCGGCAGATTGCGGCGGGCTTCGTCCCACGCCGCTACATCAATCGTCGATATCTCAGGTGCGCTCATGGAACCGTCACCCGCGTATCCGTCGTAATCGGTATCGTCAGATCGACGACGAGCGCACCGCGCGCAATCAATCGCCAGACCACGGCAAGACCCGCTTCGCGCGTTGCCGGCAGCACATCGACCAAATGCCCGAAGCTGGTCGCATGGCCAAGGACAACTGCGATCGCCCGTTCGGCCAATACCACGTCAATTGGCGCGTTCCTTAGCGGCAGCAATCGCTTTGCAGCCTCGAGGCGCGGCCCACGGATGCCGCGCTCGGTGGCGATCCTGAATCGTGCACCGTTGCTGTTCGCCCAATTCCGCATGGCTGCAAACGCTGGTCGGAATCGTCTCCATCCAGCCCGCAGATCGACACGGTATTTGACTTCAACGATGTCAGTCCGGCCGTCGCTCCAGACGACGCGGAAGTCCGGCGTGTACCGTCGCTGCTGTCCTTCATGCTCGAAGCGGATTGTGACGGGCTGGGCGGTCAACACCGCGCCCGCATCCGTGAAGCTACTCAGCGTCACGAAGTCCCGTTCAAGCGCGCTTTCGTGCTCCGTCAACCCGGTCGCGAGGGACTGGAATCCGGTCACGTGCGAGCGCCGGCTCAATGGAATGCG
>DATGVC010000075.1:0-4160 GCA_035300745.1 Gemmatimonadales bacterium
GCCCCGCGCATCGGTCGAGGCGTACTCCAGCATCGCCAGATTGGCCGTAGCGTTGGGCAGCGGGTCGGAAGCGGAAACGGCAGCGGAGCGCTGCGAGGAAGGTGCGCGCCGCTCGGGACTATGGCGGCACACGGTTACCGCGCTCATGACCAGGGCGGAGGTGTACCTCGGCAACGGCCAGCTGGACTTGGCCTGGCCGCTCGTCGAGGAAGCCGCGGTCATTACTGGGGATCGTTCCCATCTCCTGCCGGATGCCGGACTTTACGAAAGACTGCAGCGTCAGTTCTACTGGGCGACACGGGGCTACGCAGCCCTGAAATCGCTCGACCGGCCGGTTCCCACCGCCCTGTTTGATTCATTGGTAGACGCGCTCGAGGTCAGGCTGTTCGATGAGGCAGTGGCGCTCATCGCAGCGGAGCAAATTGAGGGGCGAGCTCCAGCGCTGGAGGAAGCCGTTACCACGGGCCTCCTAGGGCCGCTCGCCCGACTGCTCGCGGTTGGCGTTCACCATCCGGGCGTGCCGCAACGTCTGCCCGGGGAATCTGCCGCCCAGCTCATTGCGCGGGTCTTTCCGCACCCCGAGCGTACCATGGTCCCGCGCTCGATCGGGCTGCTCGCGACCACGGACGAGCTGTCCGCGGCGGCGCGATAAGCGCCGTCATTCGGCCCTGTCTCGCTGCAAATCTCTAATTCGCTCGACCGCCGCTGGGTTCTCGAGCGCCGAGAGATCGCCCAGATCTGGCTGGCCGAGATACGCGCCGCGAATCACCCGCCGCAGAATCTTCGCATTGCGCGTCTTGGGGAGATCGGGTACGAACCGCACCGCCTCAGGCCTGAGCGGCCTGCCGAGACTCGCCGCGACCTGGTCCATGATTTCCCGGGCGAGCGCATCCGTGCCCCCGTGGCCCGGTCGTAACACGACGAAGAGGACGATTGCCTCGCCCTTGATTTCGTGCGGCACGCCGATCGCCGCCGCCTCCAGCACCGCGGCATGCGCCGTCGCCGCCGATTCGACTTCTGCGGGCCCGACCCGCTTACCTGCCACCTTGAGGGTGTCGTCGCTGCGGCCTTCGATGTACCAGAATCCGTCGTCGTCGATGCGCGCCCAGTCACCGTGCACCCACACATCCGGAAAGCGGCTCCAGTAGGTCGCGAGGTATTTCTCGGGATCGCGCCAGAACCCTCTCGTCATGCCGGGCCACGGCTTGCGAATGACGAGCTCGCCTACCGAGCCGCGCAGCGAGCGGCCCTGCGGGTCCGCGACGTCGGCCGCGATCCCAGGCACTGGGCAGGCAAACGCGGTCGGCTTGAGCGGCGTCCACGTCGTGCAGCCGAGGATACCACCCGAGCACTCGGTGCCGCCCGAGTAATTGATGAGGGGGACGCGCTGCTCACCCGCGACGCCGAAGTACCACCACCACGGCTCAGGATTCCAGGGCTCACCGGTCGAGCCGAGCACGAAGAGCGACGAGCGATCGTGTTTGCGCACCGGTGCGTCCCCGGCGCGCATCAGGCCGCGGATCGCGGTCGGCGAGATGCCGAGGTGCGTCACGCGATGTCGCTCGACGATCGACCAGACTCGACCCGCATCGGGAAAGTCAGGCGCGCCGTCGTACAGCAGGATCGTGGCACCGTTGATCAGACCGCCGGCGATCAACCAAGGACCCATCATCCAGCCGATGTCGGTGAACCACCACAAGAGATCGCCGGACTGCAGGTCGAAGACGTGCGCGAGATCCTGCGCGGCCTTGACCGGGAAGCCGCCGTGCACGTGTACCGCGCCTTTCGGCCGCCCGGTCGTGCCCGACGTGTAGATGAGCATGTACGGATCTTCGGGCGCTGTATCGGCGAATGACTCGTCGCCGCCACGCGCCATCATGTCGTCCCACCATACCTCGCGCTCGCGCAAGCGCACGGCGCCGCCAAGCCGCGGCACCACGATCACCGTGCGAACAGTCGGCGCGCCGGCGACCGCCGCG
This sequence comes from Gemmatimonadales bacterium, assembly GCA_035300745.1. Lineage (GTDB taxonomy): Bacteria > Gemmatimonadota > Gemmatimonadetes > Gemmatimonadales > GWC2-71-9 > 20CM-2-65-7. Next base: position 1,980 of record DATGVC010000075.1, read on the forward strand.
TCGGCTGTTTCCTTCATGGGGACCACCTGCCCGCGGCGGCGGAATCCGTCGGCGGTAATGAGCACGCTGGCATCGCAATCGCGCAGCCGGCCGGCGATCGCGTCGCTTGCATATCCCGAGAAAATCGGCGTGTAGATTGCGCCGATCGCGGCCACGGCGAGCGTGGCGATGGCGCATTCGGGCGTGAGCGGAAGGAAGATGCCCACCCGGTCTCCGGCACGGACACCGAGTGCGCGGAGGCCGGCGGCACAGCGCCGCACCGCCGCGGCCAACTCGCCGTAGGTGAGCCGCCGCGTGATGCCTTCCTCGCCCTCGAACATAATCGCCGTCCGCGTGGGATCGTGGCGCAGCGCCGATGCGACGAAGTTCATGCGACCGCCGAGCCACCAGGTGGTCCACGGGATGCCGCGCGACGACTCGTAGACACGTTCATAGGGCGTGCGCCAGATGATGCCAAGATCCTTCTCCACCGCCCGCCAGAAGCGGTGGAGCTCTTCGATGGACCAACGGTGCAGTGATGCGAAGTCGTGGTGACCGTGTGCGGCGGCGAACTTCCGTAGCCTGCTGCGCGCGAGGTAGTGGTCGGTTGGCGACCAGACGAGGGTCATCTGCGACGGACGGCGACGGCCTCGATCGTAAACGTCACCTGATCCGCCACGCGCACCGTGCCGGCTGGTCCGCCACGATAGGGCCGGATTCCGAAATCCGTCTGCTTGACCACGAAGGCTGTGCTCGCGCGCAGCGTATCGGGTCCAATGATGACGCGGACAGTCAGCGGGATCTCGCGAGTCTGGCCTTTCATCGTAAGCGCCGCTTGTACGCGTAGCGTGTCTCCTGCGCGCTCCACCGTTCGGGACGTCAGTATGATCTCCGGATAGTGCGCCACGTCCAATACATCCTCGTGCATCGTGGCGGTCACCTTGCGGATTTCTGCGGTGTCGGGTGGCGTCACAACCTCGAGGCTATCCGTCGCCACGGACACGGCTACGTGCGACGCCGCCGGCTGGTCCGGATACCAGACGATGCGGCCCGAGAAGCCCCTGGCGCGAATCAAATGCTCATGACCGGCGAAGCCCAGGAGCCCGGCTTTGCCGGTGCGCACTTCGAACCGGCTAGTGGGGGCAGGCGCGAGATCGTAGACGACGGAGTCGCGGCCGGCCGACTGCGCCGCCGCAGACTCGGGGAGGAACCAGACAGACAGCAGGACGAAGAGCATTCCTTCACAACATATCGTTTCAAACCCTGCGGCGCCGACTGTCATCCTACGACCATGAAACCACTCATCGCCCTCATCCTCGCCCTCTTCGCGCCTGCTCATCCGGCACTCAAACCATCCATCCAATACAGGCTCCGCGTCGACAGTGCCGATCTGTCCGGCTGGAGCGTCGAGATCCGGCTCCGCACGGCGTCGGACACCGTCCGCCTCGCGATGGCGGCGCACCCGGAATACGACGACCGCTACTGGCGCTATGTGACGGGCTTCACCGCCGAACCCAGTGGGGCCCTCGTCACTCGCGCCGATAGCGCCGTGTGGCAGGTTGTCGCTCCGCGCGGCATGGTCACCGTGCGATATCGCATCGCACTACCGCCGGCTGAACAGCTGCCGCGCGCGTCCTGGCGTCCGTTCCTCACTCCAACTGGCGGACTCTTCGGCGGACCTCACGCGTTCATGTACGTCCTTGGCGCGGAGGACAGTTCTGCGCTGGTGACGCTCGACCTGCCGGCCGGCTGGGAGATCGCAACCGGCCTGACGCCGACGCGCGATCCACACACCTTCGTCGCCGCGAATGCCGACGCGCTTGTCGATTCGCCGATTCTCGCGGGTCACCTGCGCCAGTGGCGTTTTGTCGAAGGCGGCGCGCCCCATCGGGTGGCGTACTGGCCTCTCCCGAATGCGACGCCCTTCGACACCGCGCGCTTTGTTTCGGGAATCCAATCCATGGTGCACCAGGCGATCGCACTCTTCGGCCGCACGCCGTATCGCGAGTACACCTTCCAATTCGAAGATGGCGCACACAGCGGCGGCCTGGAGCATCGCAACTCCGTCACCCTCGGCGCGCCCAGCGAAGAGCTGGCACGCGATCCCAACGCGGTGATCCAGGAAACGGCGCACGAGTTTGTACACACTTGGAACCTGATGCAGATCCGGCCGGTCGAGTACCGCAACATCGACTACCGCAC
>DATGVC010000076.1:0-2678 GCA_035300745.1 Gemmatimonadales bacterium
CAAGCTCATCCAGCAGGGTGCCAAGGCCGTGCTGTGTGTCGCCGACATCCTCGAAGAGATCGGGCTCTCCGCGACGGGGCTGCGGGAGATCGGCGTCGCGCTCTCGACCCCTGCGCCGCGCGTGCCGCCCCTCGATTTGAGCGGACTGCAGCTGACGCTCTGGAGTCGCATGACGACCGAGCCGCAGCATGTGGACGCGCTGGTTGCCTCTGCACACACCAGACCAGCCGAGGTCCTAGGTGCGCTCACTGAGCTAGAGCTCCGTGGCTTGGTGAGACAGGGGCCTGGGATGATTTTCGGGCTGACCTGACGCCGTGCGGCGTAACTGCGTGCGGCGCAGTATTGAAGGTTCGTGCGCTAGATTGCTTCCGTGCATCTCTACGTCCACGTGCCGTTCTGCCAACGCCGCTGCTCGTACTGCGACTTCTCCATCGCGGTGCGGAAGCGGATTCCGGTTCAGGAATACGTCGACGTCCTCCTGAGGGAAGCAGCCTCGCTTCCCGAAGGCGATCTCCAAACGGTTTACTTCGGCGGCGGCACTCCCTCATTGCTCGCGCCGGAAGCGATCGCAGCCCTGGTGCACGAACTCACCTTGCTGCGCCGCACGTCACACGCCGCACGCGAAGTGACGTTGGAAGCCAACCCCGAGGACGTCACTCCCGACGCCGCACGCGCCTGGCACGCCGCCGGCATCAACCGCGTCTCCCTCGGCGCGCAGTCGTTCGACGATCGCGTCCTGCAATGGATGCACCGGTCGCACGGCGCCGCGCGCATCGGCGCAGCGGTGCACGCCCTGCACGGTGCCGGCATCGACAACATCTCGCTCGACCTGATCTTCGCGCTGCCCGACGAGCTGCAGCGCGACTGGGAACGCGACCTCGACATGGCCCTCGCGCTGCGGCCGACGCACCTCTCGCTGTACGGGTTGACCGTGGAACCGAGAACGCCGTTGGACCGTTGGATTTCCCGCGGCGCCGCGCATGCACCCGACGATGAGCGCTACGCCGAGGAGTACCTGTTCGCCCACAGACGGCTGGCGGCGGACGGCTTCGAGTTCTACGAGGTCTCGAATGCCGCGCGCGACGGCTTTCGCTCGCAACACAACTCCGCCTACTGGTCGGGCAAGCCGTATCTGGGATTGGGGCCTGCGGCGCACTCCTTCGACGGCACGACACGCCGCTGGAACCTGCGCGCCTGGGAAGCCTATCGTCGCGCGATCGCGGAAGACCGCTCGCCGATCGAGTCGGAAGAGACGCTGACGGACGAGCAGCGGGAGTTGGAGCGGGTATACTTGGCGCTCCGGACCGAGGAAGGTTTGCCCCTTACCGCCCGTTACCGCCCCCTCCCGCCGCTTACCGCCCAGGGCTGGGTGCAAGTGAGGGACGGAAGGCTCAAGTGCACACCGGAAGGCTGGTTGCGATTAGATTCCTTGGTCAGCGAACTAACTATGCAAGCCGAGACTCGGTCATGACCGCCCCCCTGACCGACCGCGAGCGCCAGGTGCTCGAGGCCGTGATCGAGACGTACGTGCAAACCGCCGAGCCGGCGGGGAGCCGCACGATCGCGAAGCGCCACCAGCTCGGCCTCTCGCCGGCCACGATCCGCAACACGATGAGCGACCTCGAGGAAAAGGGGTACCTCTATCATCCCCACACCTCGGCCGGCCGGATTCCGACCGACCTCGCCTATCGGGTCTACGTCGACTTCCTGATGCGGCCGCCGGCCGTCGCCCCCGCACAGGCCCAGCACCTGCGCGGAGAACTGGAAGGACAGCGCGCCGCTGTCGAGACGATCCTGTCGCGCGCGGCGCAGGTGCTCGGCGTCCTGACGAACGAGCTGGGTGTCGCGGTGACGCCGACGATCGATGAAGCGGTCCTCGATCGCCTCGATCTGTTGCAGGTCTCGACGGAGCGGCTGCTGCTCGTGCTGGCGCTGCGCAGCGGCGCCGTGCGGACGATCTTCGTGGAAGTGCCGGCGGAGCTCGCACCCGAAGCGGTGCAGAAGGTCACGGTCGTCCTGAACGAGCGTCTCGCCGGACTGACGCTGAAAGCGATCCGCTCGAGCCTCGCCGACCGGCTGCGCGACGCGACCCCGTCGGAGCCGGGTTCGTCGCAGCTGCTCAACATCTTCGTGCAGGAAGCGGAAGGACTGTTCGACGTCGCTCCCTCAGGTCCCGTGCACCTCGGCAGCACGCAGCCGCTCACCGGGCAGCCGGAATTCTCGACGCGGGCGCAGCTCCAGGGCCTGCTCGAGGTGACCGAGCGGCGCGACCTGCTGCGCGACGCGCTGGCCGCCCGCGGCGGCGAAGGACTCACGATCACGATCGGCCAGGAGCACACCGACGCCCGGCTCTCGCCGTTCACCCTCGTGACGTCGACCTACCGCTTCGGGCCGCTCACTGGCGTCATCGGCGTGATGGGGCCGACGCGCATGGCGTACGACAAGATCGCGGCCCTCGTCAATCACACGTCGCGGCTCGTGGGGGAGCTGCTCGAATAGCATGAAGCAGGATTTCTACGCCGTCCTCGGCGTCGCGAAGGACGCAAGCGAAGCCGACGTCAAGAAGGCCTACCGCAAGCTCGCGATGGAGTGCCACCCCGACCGCAACAACGGCGACAAGGCCGCCGAAGAGCGCTTCAAGCTCGTCACCGAAGCGTACGAAGTGCTGCGCGATCCCG